>JBEGVD010000062.1:0-10283 GCA_041178585.1 Actinomycetota bacterium | reverse complement strand
TCCTGCGGCCTTCACCACCTTCAACGCCTCGGCCGTGACCTCTGGTCCAATTCCGTCGCCGCCGATTACTGCAACGCGATGAGCATGTGATGATTTCGCTGACATAGTGATGCTCCATCGTAGGGTGGATTTCGCGCAGATAGCCTTAGTCCGTATGGCTAAGCACCAACTTTCGAAGTCCACATATGACCGTTTAAAGGCCGAATTTGACGACCTCACTACTCGCGGAAGAATCGATGTAGCCAACAAAATTGAGCGTGCTCGCGAACTTGGCGACCTCAAAGAGAACGGCGACTATCACGCCGCTAAAGACGAACAGGGCCATATGGAAGGCCGCGTTCGCCAGATCGAGTCCATCCTCGAAGACGCCGAAGTGGTGTCTCCTGCCCCCGATGGCGTTGTCGGACTTGGCTCGATCGTTGCAATTGTCTACGACGGTGACTCGGACAGCGATGCAGAGTCGTACCTCATTGGACATGTTGAAGAAAAGCCAGACACGAAAGAAGTGAGCGTAATGAGCCCTTCTTCCCCACTCGGCTCAGCACTGCTTGGCGCAAAAGAAGGCGACATGGTTTCATACGAAGCGCCTAACGGAATGCTCAAAGTAAAAGTGTTGTCCACGAAGTCTCAGAAATAGTTCGGAGATCATGGCGCTTCCCCCCGGCCGCTTAATCGATATTCCAAATCGCGGTCAAACATTCATTCGTGAAGTGCAAGGGCCAAACAATGCGCCAACTCTTATCTTGTTGCACGGCTGGACAGCAACTGCTGATCTGAATTGGTTTACTTGTTTCGAAGAGCTTGGCAAACACTTCAACGTTGTTGCACTCGATCACCGCGGACATGGTCAAGGAATTAGGTCGCGCGGTTCATTTCGACTTGAAGACTGTGCAGACGATGTCGTTGCACTTGCAGACACGCTCGGCATCAACACATTTATTCCAGTTGGCTACTCAATGGGCGGAACCATCGCTCAACTCATTTGGAAGCAACACGAACACCGTGTAAACGGACTCGTGTTGTGCAGCACTGCGCCAATCTTTGCAAAGTCACGCGAAGAGCGACTTGGATTTCTCGGACTCACTGGTCTTGCAACCATTGCTCGATTCACCCCAACTCAAACAGTGGACTGGATAACCGAGCAGGTGTACTTGCAACGAAAAGCTGAAGGATTAGACCAATGGGCTCTCGAAGAAATGTCGGGTCATGACTGGCGACAAATTCTTGAAGCCGGCAGAGAAATCGGAAGTTTCAATTCATTGAAGTGGCTGTCAGAAGTTGACGTTCCGACTTCGGTGGTGATCACCACCCAAGACCAAGTCATTCCTCCCGAGCGACAGCAGCGACTTTTGGACTTATTGAAAGATGTCGATGTGCATTTGGTGGATGGTGGACACAACGCAATTTACGCAGAGCAACGCACTTACGTTCCCAAACTTGTTGCCGCCTGCAACAGCGTGTACCGACGCACTCTAAAAAATTAAGCGACAACCGTTTCTAAATCGAGCCCAATATCAAGCACTTTTGCAGAGTGCGTAAGCGCGCCGACCGAAATGTAATTCACGCCAGTCGCAGCAACACTCTGTGCATTTTCTAAGATAAGACCGCCACTCGCTTCCAACACCACCGCACGACCTGTTGATGCAAGATGCTGTGCCGCAATAGCAACTGCTTCGCGCAAAACTTCTGGCTTCATGTTGTCGAGCAACACCAAGTCGGCGCCTGCAGCAAGTGCTGTGCGCAATTGTTCAATGGTGTCCACTTCAATTTCCAACACAATTGACGGTGCAGCAGCGCGAACCGCAGCAAATGCTTCAGCAACTCCACCCGCAGCCACAATGTGATTGTCTTTCACCAAAGCAGCATCCGAAAGCGACATGCGGTGATTCACACCACCACCACAACGCACTGCGTATTTTTCGAGCGCGCGCATTCCTGGTGTGGTTTTGCGAGTGTCGCGCACCTTTGCATTTGTTGAAGCAACGGCATCGGCCCATTGGCTTGTAGCAGTTGCTACTCCCGACAAATGGCCGAGCAAATTCAGCGCGGTTCGCTCTGCTGTCAGCAACCCTCGAGTTGGTCCTTCAACGCTTGCTACGTGAGTTCCGGGTTCAACGCGTGCTCCATCTGCAACCAACTGTGTGAACACAACGTTCTCCGCACCACACACCATGTCGAAAACTGCGCCAGCAATTGCCAAACCAGCGATGCAACCCGTCTGCCGAGATGCAAAAACTCCTGTACTTCTCTGCTTCGCAGGCACTGTCGAATTAGTCGTGACATCAGGGCCATTGTGCAAGTCTTCGTCTAGTGCAACCGAAATAAGTCGACGCACGGCATCAACTTCTAAACCTGCTGCAGTAATGCGCTGAGCAGAATCATCGGAAAGCTTGTGGTGCAACATAGTTACGCCTCGTTTGGAATTCCGCTAATTGACAACGAGCCACTGCGCAGCGAAACCTCAAGGTGTCGAATCCAAATCTCACGTTGTTCTGTTGTGTCTGTGCGGCGGTGGCAACCGCGGCTCTCCGTGCGTGCAAGCGCGCTTGCCGCAACTGCAGTGGCAACGGTCAAAATGTTGGTTGCTTCAAAATTGCGCCGCGAAGGAACCATGCTTGCATCAACTTTTTCGGCTGCGATTGCTAACGCATCAAGGGCATGTTGCAAACCTTCTGGTTTACGAAGCACGCCTACGTGCTTGCTCATCAGTGTTCGCACGTGAGTGCGCAGCGAATCGTCAAGCAATCCCGAAACTTCTGATTCAACGGTCTCTTCTGGCTCTACGCGTTCAGGCATTTTCCACGCCAGGTTGCGCCCTACTCGTGTTCCCACAACCAAGCTTTCGGTCAGTGAATTTGATGCCAAGCGATTAGCCCCATGCACACCGGTGTACGCCACTTCGCCAACTGCGTACAGCCCATCAACTTCGGTAATGCCATCCAGGTTCGAATCAATTCCACCGCATGTGTAGTGCGCCGCAGGTGCAACAGGAATTCGCTGTGTCAGCGGGTCGATTCCGGCAGTGCGACAAGCCTTGGTAATGAACGGGAAGCGTTCTTCAAAATTCTCAATGCCAGTGGCGTCCAAATACACGTGGTCATCAACGCCTGCTGGCGCTTGCGCCATGCGAGCACTGATCGCAGATGCAACAACATCTCGTGGCGCAAGGTCTTCCTGCGGGTGCGCACCTTGCATAATGCGCTCGCCTGCGGCATCAAAAAGAATTGCTCCTTCTCCACGTACAGCTTCGCTAATCAGCATCTGTTGCTGTGTAGAACTCGCTGAGTGCCACAACACTGTTGGGTGAAACTGCACAAACTCAAGATCGCGCAAAGTTAGGCCCGCGCGCAATGCAAGCGCATGACCATCACCAGTAACTGCTGGAGGGTTTGATGTGCTTGCAAACACTTGCCCGTATCCACCAGTTGCAATTACTACTGCTGGTGCTTTCACCAACCCAACGCTTTCAACGTTTCCTAACTCATCAAGTTTCGCAATTCGCACGCCGGCAATACGGCGACGACCACCAGATGACTTACCAAACACCAAGTCCAAAGCAAACGCGTGGTCCATCACTTCAACACCTGCGTTAATGGCGTTCATGTCAAGTGTGCGTTGCACTTCAGCGCCAGATTGATCGCCACCGGCATGCACAATGCGTGAGCGTGAGTGGCCGCCTTCGCGCGTGAGTGCACGCAAGCCGTCACTGCCTGGATCAAATGCTGCACCAAGTTTTTCTAAATATTGAATGGCTGTTGGGGCATCGCGCACCAACGAAGTAACCGCCGCCTCGTCGCACAAACCTGCGCCTGCTTCAAGCGTGTCACGCACATGTTCGCCAAAGGTGTCGGCTGGGTCGAGAACCGCTGCCAACCCACCTTGCGCCCAAGCAGTGCTTCCGGCATCAAGCGTGTCTTTCGTAATGATCAATACGTCCCGTACGGGTCGAGCCGCTAACGCTGCTGCAAGTCCTGCGGCACCAGATCCAAGCACGACAACATCAACTTCACGAGTCCAGGAAACTGCTGGAGCAGCAAGTTGAGTAGGCAAATTCACAGGTATCTGTTGAACGCGCGAACCAGTCGGCACTGTGATTATTCCTTCGTGCGCGAAGGCGTGCCAATAGCGATCATGCGCTCTACCGAAGCACGTGCTTTGTCTGCAATGTCACGCGGAACATCAACAACATCGGTACCGTCGCGCAATGAGCGAAGCAGTTTCTCTGGAGTAATCATTTTCATGTACTTGCACACTGCTGCGCGATTTACTGGCTCAAAAATAACTAGCGGGTTTGCCTTGCGCAACTGATGCAGCATTCCAGTTTCAGTTGCAACCAGAACTTTCTTCGCATGAGTATTTTGCGCTGCGGTAATCATTCCTGAAGTGGAAAGAATGTGCGTGCGCTCTGCTGGCACTGCTCCACTCGAAGCCAAATACATTGCCGAAGTCGCGCATCCACATTCTGGATGAATGAACAGTTCTGCTTCAGGCTCAGCAGCAACCATGTTCTTCAAATCTTGTCCGTTGATTCCCGCGTGCACGTGACACTCGCCCATCCAAATATGCATGTTGGTGCGACCCGTCTCGCGTTGCGCGTGTGCGCCAAGAAACTGATCTGGGCAGAACAAAATTTCTTGATCAAGCGGAATTGATCGCACCACTTCAACCGCGTTCGAAGATGTACAGCAAATATCGGTTTCTGCTTTTACTGCTGCAGTGGTGTTCACATAACTCACTACTGCTGCACCAGGATGCTCTGCCTTCCACGCACGAAGCTGATCGGCATTGATGGTGTCGGCAAGCGAACATCCGGCGGCGGCATCGGGAATGATCACCGTTTTGTCGTAGCTCAAAATCTTTGCGGTCTCCGCCATGAAGTGCACGCCACAGAAAATGATGGTGCTGGCATCTACTTGTGCTGCAATTCGGGAAAGCGCTAACGAGTCGCCAACATGGTGCGCAATTTCCTGAATCTCAGGCACTTGATAGTTGTGAGCAAGAATTACCGCATCGCGTTGTTTGGCTAGCGCACGTACTTCTTCGGCCCATGCAGACTTCGGGCCGTAGTCAACGCTGTTGGCGATGCTTGAACTCACACATTCAAGTTATCGGCTACTCCTGCAATGCCGAATCTGTGGGGTTTTTGGCAACATTCACTGGGCAATCGAACCACATGTTGGTTACTGCATCGGCCAGGCTTCCGCGCGCAGCCCCCGCATCGGTCACCACATCATTTGGGGTGTCGGCAAACCGCAGAACGGATCCAACGCCGCAGTCGCCCACCACTACAACTAAACGAACTCGCCTGCGCTCTGGATGCTGACTGGGTGGAGTTGACGCTTCTTCATCTTCTTCGTCGTCATCGCGAATTGGTGCCGCCCACCCACATGTCAGCACCACCGCGGCGTCGAACATGCGCACGATGGCACTGGTTTGTGCTTCAAGCAGTTCGTACACGTCGCCGTGTTCGGCAAGAAACGTAATTCGTAATGCACCGTCTTCGTTTCGTGCCGCAGCTTGTTCGTCCACAATGCTGATGCCATACAGACGCGCCCGTGAAAGATCGAAACCATCAAGCGATATGTGCAGGCTGTGTTCAACGCAAGTGGCGAGTGTGACGGGACTAATGGTGTGTTGTGTCATGCCCTGATGTGTGGCTTGGATCCCCTGTGCGGACGCACTATTGAGCCAATTCAGCCAATTCACGGCAGAATGGAGGCATGGCCAATTCAAACGGCAAGCCCCTCACGCTTCCTCAAAAAGTCTGGGACCGCCACGTGGTGCAAAGTTCACCCGGCGAACCGGACCTGTTGTACATCGATCTCCACCTCGTTCACGAAGTGACGAGCCCTCAGGCATTCGACGGACTGCGCATTAACGGTCGCACCGTGCGACGCCCAGATCTCACTGTGGCAACCGAAGACCACAACGTTCCAACTGAGAACATTCACTTACCTATTGCCGATGAAATTTCATCAAAGCAAATTGAAGTGTTACGTGCAAACGCAAAAGAGTTTGGTGTCACGTTGTACCCAATGGGTCATGCCAAGCAAGGCATCGTGCACGTCATTGGACCAGAACAAGGTCGCACACTTCCAGGTATGACCATTGTGTGCGGCGACAGCCACACTGCAACTCATGGTGCATTCGGTGCACTCGCATTCGGAATTGGCACGAGCGAAGTTGAACACGTTCTTGCAACGCAAACACTTCCGCAATCGCGTCCGAAGTGGATGAGCGTCACCGTTGATGGAACTCTTGCACCGGGTGTCACTGCTAAAGACATCATCCTCGCTGTCATTGCAAAAATTGGCACGGGCGGCGGCATCGGTCATGTCATCGAATATCGCGGTTCAGCAATTCGCGCAATGTCAATGGAAGGTCGCATGACCATCTGCAACATGTCCATCGAAGCCGGAGCTCGCGCCGGCCTTGTTGCTCCAGACGACGTGACCTTCGAATACTTGAAGGGCCGCGAACACGCACCAACAGGTGCAGAGTGGGACGCAGCAGTTGCCGATTGGAAAACACTGCGCACCGACGACGGCGCTGTTTGGGACACCGAAGTAGTAATCGATGCATCATCGCTCACGCCATTCGTTACATGGGGAACCAACCCTGCACAAGGAATTGGCATTGACGGAAAAATTCCGAATCCTGCCGATTACGCAGACGCAACCGCACGCAACACCGTTGAACGCGCACTCGAATACATGGGCCTCACAGCTGGCACTCCAATTCGCGACGTAACAGTAGACACCGTATTTATCGGTTCATGCACCAATAGTCGCATTGAAGACTTGCGTGCTGCAGCAGCCGTGGTGAAAGGTCGCACCGTTTCGGTTAAGCGCGTGATGGTGGTGCCAGGAAGTCACCAAGTGAAAAAACAAGCCGAAGCCGAAGGCCTTGACAAAATCTTCATTGCTGCAGGAATCGACTGGCGTGAGCCTGGTTGCTCCATGTGTTTGGCAATGAACCCCGACAAACTTGCCCCTGGTGAGCGCGCAGCGAGCACCAGCAACCGCAACTTTGAAGGCCGCCAAGGCCGTGGCGGTCGCACGCACCTCGTTTCGCCAGAAGTCGCCGCTGCAACAGCTGTTGCTGGCCACTTCGCTACTCCAGGAGACTTGGCATGAAAGCTGTCAGCATCATTACTGGTCGCGGAGTTCCACTGAAGCGCTCCGATGTCGATACCGACCAAATCATTCCTGCCGAATGGTTGAAGCGTGTTGAACGCACAGGTTTCGAAAAAGGATTGTTCTCCACGTGGCGCGATGATCGCAACTTCGTTCTCAACGATGAGCGCTATGCAGGAGCATCCGTCTTGGTTGCCGGCCCAAGTTTTGGTGTTGGTTCATCACGCGAACACGCAGTGTGGGCAATTTTACAAGGCGGATTCAACGCGGTTATTGCGCCAAGTTTTTCCGACATCTTCCGCAACAACTGCACCAAGAACGGACTCGTTCCTGTGGTGCTGTCGGAGCCAACGGTTAACCGCATTTGGGAAGTGCTCGAATCCGATCCGACTGCTGAAATCACGATCGATATGCAGCGCTTGACTGTTGAGATTCCAAGCGCGGGAATCACCGAGAAGTTCGACATGGATGCGTCCACACAAGACCGCTTCATACGTGGACTTGATGATGTTGGCATCACCATGACTAAGGGCGATGCAATCTCGAGTTTCGAAACGTCCCGCCCCGCCTGGCTGAACCAGCGCTAAAAATCTAGAAATCAGGACTGAATTGGCGTGAATTTCTAAATATGACTAATATGATCATAATTATCCCATTTAGCCATATAACCCATATAGGAGAATGAAATGTCAGTTTTGCCAGAAGTCCTCGCTGCAAATGATTCGTACGCCAAGTCGTTTGGAGACAAAGGGTCACTTGCCCTCCCGCCAGCCCGAGGATTCGCCATTCTCACCTGCATGGATGCCCGCCTCGACCCAGCGAAATACGCAGGTCTTGCTGAAGGTGATGCCCATGTCATTCGAAACGCCGGTGCCCGCGCAACCGACGACGCCATCCGCTCACTCGTCATTTCCTACAAGTTGCTAGGAACACGCGAATGGTTTGTTATTCACCACACCAATTGCGGAATGGAATTCTTTACTAACGACGTCATGAGCGGACTTCTTGCATCAAGTCTTGAAACCGCTTCCCTTGGTGCAGGTGGATTCACCGACATTGGAAAAGGACCAGGATCACCAGAAGGCAAATACATCAACTGGCAAACAATCTCAGACAATGCACAGAGCGTTGCAGAAGATGTAAGCCGAATTCGCAATCACCCACTTGTTCCAAAAAATATTCCGATTTACGGCTACATCTACGATGTCGCAACCGGTCGTTTAGTAGAAGTTCCAGAAGCTACGAAGGCTGGAAAAGCTTCCTAGTTTTTCTTACGCAGTAAGAAACGTAAACAAGTCGCGCAGACGCGCGTCATTCGAAAACACTTCAATCGGGGCTTGCGGCTCAAGCCGCAGGCCTCGTTGAATAATGCGACACGTGGTGTGCTGGTTGTATTCGGCAAGCGTTACTGCCCAGCCGTCTCGACCAGCTCGTGCTGTACGACCCGAGCGATGCAAGTACGTCTTCACATCTAGTGGTGGTACATAATGAATCACCACTGCAACATCATCAATGTCAATTCCGCGGGCTGCAACATCGGTTGCCACAAGAATTTTCAATTCATTTTTTTCAAACTTACTTAACGCTTTTTCGCGCGCGTTCTGCGGCATGTCACCATGTAGCGCCGATGCGTTTGCACCAAGTTTCTGTAGCGCTTCTGCAACTTTGTCGCACACGCGTTTCGTATCGCAAAACACCACGGTTTGACCATGCGCTGCAGCGATGTTGGCGATCACGCGATCTTTATCCATGTGGTGAACTGCCAAGAACAAATGGCGCATCGTTCCAACTGTGTCGGTTGGTGAGTCAATGGAAATTTCCTTTGGGTCTTTCATGTATCGCTTCACCAAGTTGCCAACTTGGCCATCAAGCGTTGCCGAGAACAACATGGTTTGATGCTCGCCAGTGACGTGGCGCATGATCCATTCCACTTGCGGCATGAATCCTTCATCTGCCATGCGGTCGGCTTCGTCAATTGCCACTACTTGAATTGCACTCAGGTCGCACTCGTTTGACTTCATCAGGTCAATTAATCGCAACGGAGTGGCAACGACTATTTCCACGCCTTGTTCAATATCAACTACTTGCTTGTGTCTGTCTGCGCCACCGTAAACAGCAAGCACACGAATGCCGCACTGCTTGCCAATCGGTCCGAGCACCTCTGATACCTGCAAGGCCAGCTCGCGCGTTGGCACCAGCACCAGGCCGTGTGGCTTGCCAGAGGCCGCTGGTGAAGAAATTTTTGACATCATTGGCACACCGAATGCCAGCGTCTTGCCCGAGCCAGTGCGAGCACGGCCACACACGTCGTGACCAGCGAGCGCAACCGGAATTGCTTCAGTCTGAATGGCGAAGGGACCAGCAAAGCCCGCAGCAGCAAGCCCTGCGTCGATGTTGGCAGGCACTCCTAGGTCGGCGAACCCAGTCGGCGTGGTCACCGTGGTTGCCGGCTTGGAGTAGTTCTGAGGCGTCGTCACGAGTGCTGTCACGCTACCAACCATCTCCGAGCGCCAAAGAGATAGTCAGAAATAGTGTGCAGAGCCGTCAAAAACTTATAAAGTCAAAATTCTGTATTTAACGACCCTAAGGAGGTGCTCATGCCAATCGACAATTTCAAGTCCGAGGAAACATTCCTGGAGAATCGCCACACCAGTCCTGAGCCAACCTTCACCGGTCGCAAAGGAATTGCGTACGACTGGCAGCAGTTGCTCATTCCTTCAGAAACTGTTTTTGAAGCAACGCTGCAAACAATGTTGAGTGCAATCGATGCAGGCGACCAGATGTCGCCGACTGCGTCGAAGTGAACGCACCAGCTTCCGTAACGTTTCAACATCCAAAACGCACCTTGGTGCTTGGCTGTGGATCTGTTGCGCAATGTGCGATTCCTTTGATGATTCGCGATCTCAAGTTTGATCCAAAAACCATCATCATTGTTGATTTCCGCGACAATCGCCATCGTGTTGCCGACGTGTTGGCAATGGGTGTTGGCTACGAACAAGATCGCGTTACACGCGACAACCTCGATTCATTCCTCAGTGCACGCGTAGGTAACGGCGACATTCTGCTGGACCTTGCGTGGAATATTGATGGCCCAACCATTCTTGAGTGGTGTCGCGATCATGGAGTTCGCTACCTAAACACTTCGGT
>JBEGVD010000061.1:0-5657 GCA_041178585.1 Actinomycetota bacterium | reverse complement strand
CTGCAATGCGTTTCGCCAAGCCAGCAAAGATTTGACCAATCTCGCTGTCTGGAGCAACAGCGGCAATTGGCCTTCCATCGTCGCCACCTTCGCGCAATGCAGACATGAGTGGAATTTGTGCCAGCAGCGGAACATTAAGTTCGTCGGCCAACGATTGTCCACCGCCACTGCCAAACAATTCGTAGCGAACTCCGTCGTCGCCAGTGAACCATGACATGTTTTCGATGATTCCGCGAACAGGCAGATTCACTTTCGTGGCCATTGCAGCCGACAGCTTGGCAACCTTTTGCGCTGCTTCTTGTGGTGTCGTTACAACCAACACCTCTGCGCGTGGCAAGTACTGGCTCAGACTCAATGCGATGTCACCGGTTCCTGGTGGCATGTCAATAAGCAAGAAGTCTGGCTCATCCCAAAACACATCGGTAAGAAATTGCTCGAGCGCTTTGTGCAACATTGGTCCACGCCACACCACTGCTTGTCCTTCTGGAACGAAGTATCCAATGCTGATGCAACGAACGCCCCACTGCTCTGGAGGCAACAACATGTTGTCGATCACTACGGGATCACGATCGGTGCCAAGCATGCGCGGAATTGAATAGCCGTAAATATCGGCATCAACAATGCCAACTTTGTAACCCTGCGCCGCAAGCGCAACTGCAAGGTTTGTCGTGACACTTGATTTTCCAACGCCACCTTTGCCCGACGACACCAAGATTGGTCGAGTCTTTGAACCAGGTTGGGCGAACGAAATTTCACGACCAGATGCATGTCCTTGTGCTGGTTGCGAACCTGCTGTTGCGCCTGGGTTTCCATGCAACATTTCGCGCACCTTCGCGCGCTCTTCGTCGGTCATTACTCCGAAGTTCAACGCAACATCTTTCACGCCATCAAGTGCGCGCAACGCGGTACCAACACGATTTTGAATTTCATTGCGCAACGGACAGCCGGCGATGGTCAGCACCACAGTCAGGCTGACCACGCCACCCTTCATCTCTACGTCGCGCACCATTCCAAGGTCGACAATGGAACGGTGTAGTTCTGGGTCCTCTACAGGGCGGAGGGCTTCGATGATCTGATCTGTTGTGGGGGTTGACATGGGGCTCCAATAATTTCCACTATGGCCATAGGTACAATACCTGTGTGTCGAGCAAGTCTGCCAACCTCACCTCAGGATCCTTCACCGCACAGGTGTCTGCAATCACCTCAGCATTTGGCGATCCAACCCGTCGCGCCGTGTATCTCTTTGCTCGTGAAAACGAGTCAGGTGTCACTGCTACCCAGGTCGCAGAAAAATTCGAAGTTCATCCAAACGTTGCACGACATCACCTCGACAAGTTGTCCGCAGGCGGATATCTGGAAGTAGCCGTTGATCGCCAAGAACGCGGTGGTGCCGGCCGACCTTCAAAGTTGTATCGCGCAGCAGCAGACACCAATCTTTCATTTCCTGTTCGAAGCGATGACTTGGTGCTCTCGCTACTTGGAAAAACCCTCGCATTGCTTCCACCAGATAAAGCAGAAGCAATGGCAGAAGAAGTTGGTCAACAATACGGTCAAGCAATGGCGGCCGGCATGCAAGGCGACGACCTCGCTGCAGGACACAAATCATTGCGCGCTGCGATGCAAGCAGTTGCAGACGCACTCACTGCCCATGGTTTTGCTGCACACACCGACCAACGCAACAATCAACTTCGCATTGTGAACAACCACTGCCCGTTTGGCGACGTTGCAATTGAGCATCCAGTGATTTGCGCAGTAGATCGTGGAATGGTGAAGGGAATGCTCACCGCAATTTACGGTGACACTTCACCAGAAACTTCAGCGTCGTTGCCACAAGGCGACACGTTTTGCGCCACCACTATTTAGTGTTGCTCTAGTCGCCCCAAAAGCGCTGTTCTAAAAACGGATCACCATACATGTGGTATCCGTTTTGCTCCCAGAAACCCGGTGCATCGGTTTCACGAAGCTCAAGTCCGCGTAACCATTTTGGTGATTTCCAGAAATACAGATTCGGAATCAGTAAGCGCACCGGACCGCCGTGAATAGGTTCGATGTCTTCACCTTCGTACTCGTACACCACCATTGATTCGTCGCGCATGATGTCTGCAAGCGGAAGGTTTGCGGTGTATCCGTATTCAGCGTGTCCCATGACAAATGCAGCCTCTGGTTTCACACCGGCGCGTTCAAAGAGATTACGAACTTTCACACCGCGCCATACCGTGTCGAACTTTGACCATTTCGTCACGCAATGAATGTCGGTTGTCAAGGTTGTTGATGGCAACGCCTTCAGTTCGTCAAAGGTCAGCGTGAACTCGTTGTTCACCGCACCAAAGACCTTCAGGTTCCACTCGCCTGGTTTATATGTTGGAACATCACCAACGTGAAGAACAGGGAAACGCTCGGTTAAATACTGTCCACTTGGCAGACGATTTCCGTCGTACCCACGCTTGACGACATCTTCTCGGTTGCGATCAAAAAATCCCATAGTTACCTCGTCAATAGTTTGCCTCAATTCACCACTAGATTCAGTGTTGATGTCACTATTTTTGGTGCGCCACGCCAAGGCTGGCAAGCGAAGCCAGTGGGACGACGACGATTCGCTGCGTCCGCTTGTTGCCGAAGGTGTTCGTCAATCTGAAGTAATTGCGGAAGCCATTGCGCCACTTCAACCTACCGCTTTGTTTTCAAGCCCATTTGTGCGATGCATGCAAACGCTTGAACCGCTAAGCAATGCAACCGGACTTCAGGTTGCACCACACGAATTACTTGCAGAGGGTATTGACTTCATTCGCACCGTTGAGTGGATGCACACGCTTGCTGACGGTGCGGTGATGTGTAGTCACGGTGACGTGATCCCAGAAGTTATTGACGCACTTGAGCGACGCGGAATGGAAGTAAGCGGCTTTCGCGACTCGCGCAAAGGATCAGTTTGGGTGCTTGATCGTCGTGCTCACGAGTTTGTTGGTGGTCATGCATGGCCACCGCCTCGCTTCGAATAACTCAGCCCGCAAGGGTTGCGTTGACTTCTTCAATAATTGAAGAGACAAACCCCATCACCTCGGCGGGTGGGTTTGATGCAGCACAAATATCTAATTGTTCTTTCGCACCCACTGCATCGCCCGCTAAACGAAACCGCACAATTCCCAAGAAGCAATGTGCATCTGGGTATTCGGGTTCAACCTGGATTGCACGTTCAAGACCCTGCGTTGCAGCGGCGAGCGCCACGATTTTGATGTCATCTGCTGCATCTCGCGCAATCAACGCAATTAACCACGACCGATACGTCAGCGCTTCGACATTGTCTGGGTCGAGTTTCACCACATCGTTATACAACTCAATTGCTTTCTGTGGGTCACTGAAGTTAATTGCTCGCGCTAGAGACAACAACGAAGCCGTGGAGTTTTCGATGCCACCGGTGCTTGTTTGCCCAGGCAATCGCTGACCTGACTGAGCCGCCAACAGCCAACCTGCCAAACACGCAAATGCAACAATCGCAAACGACACCACAATGGCTTTTGCACGAGACTTCGGTGCACCTCGCTTCAGAGTTGACTGCCCTGCTTCTATTGCTTTCAACACATCGGCTGCTCGTTGCGTATAGCCAGACTTCAATGTTGCGTAGTCCTCGTCATCAATGTCGCCAGCCGACCGCTCTCGCTCAACATCGCGCAAAGAATCGAGGAGAAAGTTTCGCTCTTCTTCGAGGCGCGCTAGTTCGTCTGGGTTCATCTTGAACTACCGATCTTCACGAAGCGCACGTTCCACCAGTTGCGTATCTTCATCAGAAATTGAGTCACTGCCCACTACTTTCCAGCGACGAAACGCAAAACCCAATGTTCCAACTGCACAGACAAGCACGAACACGGGAAGCACCCAGATCAACGAATCAAGCCCGGTTGAACGCGGCACCAGCAACACGCGACTTCCGAATCGAGCTTCGATATAGGCGATGATTTCGTCATCTGATCGCTGACCATCCGCAATCTGCCGCGCAACTTCTGCACGAATGGATTCGGCACCAGATGCACGAGACACATACACGCTCTCACCAGAACACGTAGGGCACGCAAGAACTTTCGTGATGGCATCAATGCGGTCGGCCTGGGTGCGAGGACCAGAATCTCGCAGGCTGCCGAATGCGAGCAACGCAACAGCAGAGAGGACTAACAACAACCATGACCACTTGTTCTGAACAGATTTTGTCTTCATCACGAACCAAACTGCGTTTTCAATTGAGCAAGTTGATCATCGAGCAAACCCGGCGTGAGCATGCCTGCAATTCGTAACCGCACATAACCATTCGGGTCAATCACCCACGTCTCAGGAACTTTTGCAACTCCGAAGGAAACGGAAATAGCTCCATCCGTGTCACGAACTTTTTGCCAATCTCCACCGTTCTTCGAAAAGAATGCACGAACCGAAGCATCGTTGTCATCGTTAATCACGGTGTAAATCTCTGCTGGGTTTGTCGCTTGCAATTCGCGCTTGCTGAATGCAACGAGTTCCGGATGCTCTGCAATGCATGGCACGCACGTTGAGTTAAAGAAGTTGAAAATTACCCAACTTCCTTTTCTGTTTGCCAACACAAACTCTGCATCATCCACCGTTGTCGAAATAACCGATGGTGCTGGTTGACCAAGCAAAGGAGAATCCGCGTCGTCTGCAGTGTTTGGCTCTGCGGTTACCAGCACCCAGAGGAATGCAACCATCAACGCGCCAACTACCGACGCGATGATTGGTGCAACTTTCTTGTGGGAATAACTCGTCTGGTTCACTGCATTACCAAGAGATCGGCTGCAAAGTCATCTTCAGAGGTCGGCGAAGTTGGATTACGGCGACGACGTCCAGGGAACGCGGCAAGCACAGTTCCAAGCGCCATCAGGCCACCACCAATCCAGAGCCACAACAGCAACGGCTTAATGAACACTTTGATTCGAGCCTTGTTTTCATCCTGACGGACAGGTGGCTCAAGCGTGAGATAGATGTCGTAGGCAAATCCTGTTTTTACCGAAGGAGTTCCAACGTTCATTCCTTGCAATACGTACTTCGTAATTGCCGGCGCATATGCCTTACCGCCGTCAATCTTTACTAATGCCTTCACCGCAGTTGCGTTATCGGTCTTCACTTCGACCACATCAACGAGTTCAAACGTGTGACCACTAAATGATGCGACCTTGCCGGCTTCCAAATTCAATTCTTGGCTGTGGGTGAAACTGTTTGAAGCCGCAAGCGCAACGGCGATGATGATGACCCCAAGGTGCACGATCATTCCACCGTTTGCCCTACCAACTAATCCACGTAGGCCCTGCCTGCGCGTGGCTAACACCACTTGGCGTAATGCCGAACCAGCAGCAAATCCACCGAGTCCAAACGTCAATAGTGGTGCTAGTCCAGTTGCGCCAACCCATACACTCCCCGCGAGTGCGAGAACACCGCACCACGCTGGCCAGAACAGTCGCTTCGACAACAGCTCCTGCGACGCCTTGCGCCACGGCAACACGGGGGCCATGGCCATGATCGTGAGCATCGTGATGCCGATTGGAATAGTGAGCCGATCAAAGAACGGTTCACCAACAACGATGGTTCGAGATTGCAATGCTTCAACGACAAGTGGAAACACCGTTCCAAGCAACACCACGAATGCAAAAACTGCGAACAAC
>JBEGVD010000060.1:0-9861 GCA_041178585.1 Actinomycetota bacterium | reverse complement strand
ATGTCGTTCCGCACCTTCCGTTTGCGCCCAGATCCAAACAATCAGGTGACATATGCCAATCGCGATCGCATTGAAGTTCGCGACTTGGAAGGCGCATGCGCCCCTTGGCTTTCTCACTAATTAACTAGTATTTAGCCGTGGTGTCACGGTCCTTTGCCATCGTTGGCGCCGGCTTTTCAGGTGCTGTGGTGGCTCGCCAATTGGCTGAAGCCGGGCACACAGCCACCGTGTTTGACACCCGCAGCCATGTTGCTGGCAACTGCTTTACACAACGCCACGACTCTGGCGTCATGGTGCACGTGTACGGCCCTCATATCTTCCACACGCAACACGAGCATGTTTGGGACTACATCACGCGCTTTGGGGTCATGAAGCCCTACCGCCATACGGTCAGCGCAATGAGCGGTGGCAAGAAGTACCAGTTGCCCATGAACCTCACACTGATCAACGATTTCTTTGGCACCAACTTCACGCCGCAAGAGGCTGAAGCCTTTATTTCGGAAAAAGCTGACAAGACGATCACTAACCCTGTGTCGTTTGAAGACCAGGCGCTGCGTTTTGTTGGTCGCGAAATGTACGAAGCATTTTTCAAGGGCTATACGAAAAAACAGTGGGGTGTTGAACCAACAGAATTGCCTGCCAGCATCCTTGCGCGATTGCCGTTGCGCTTCACTGCAGACAATTCGTATTTCAATCATCCGTTCCAAGGAATTCCTGAACACGGGTACACACCAATCGTGGAAGCGATTTTGGATCACCCGTCAATCACGATGCATTTGTCAACTGCGTTCGACCCTGCGTCGTCGAGTGCCTACGACCATGTGGTGTGGACAGGGCCTATCGATGCGTATTTTGGTTTCGAGTATGGTCGCCTTGGGTACCGCACGCTCGATTTCGTTCAAGAAGTGAAAGACGGTGATGTGCAGGGTTGTCCTGTGTTGAACTATTGCGACGAAAGTGTGCCGTACACACGTATTACTGAACACAAGCATTTTGCGCCGTGGGAGCATCACGACAAATCAGTTACGTACACCGAGTATTCGCGCTTGTGCGGCGAAACCGATACGCCGTATTACCCAATTCGCTTGGTTGAAGAAAAAGATCAATTGGTGAAATACGTTGAGCAAGCGCGTGCGCAACAGGGCGTCACATTCCTTGGCCGCCTTGGCACGTATCGTTATCTCGACATGGACGTCACCATTCACGAAGCACTCAATGCTGCAAGCGGCATTCTTGAAGCAGTGAATACCAACGGTTCAATTCCGTCGTTTTTCACCGACCCTCTGAGCGGTTCGTAATGACGCAGTTGCTGCAACGCTTGGTTTTACCAACTGAAACCACAACAGAGCCATTGTTGTATGCGCGCTTTGATGGCAATACAAAACTTGTTCCCGGTGGTGCAGTGTTGCAAGATGGCGCAGAGGTGTCGTTCGATACGTCATTCGGTGTGTTTGCTGCCGGACGCTGGAGTCGCATCACCACAGTGAATGCGCTCGCAGTGCGCGTGCGCGCATCGGGTGTAGGTATTGCCCAAGTGGTTGGAGTGAGTTCACGTGGAGAAACCGTCGTGGCTTCAGACCCCTTACCACAAGGCGAAGGATGCCCAGTATTCATTGAGTTTTTGCTACCAAACCTGCAATCAACTCCGTACGGCACCTATTTCGTTCGCGTGTTGGCGCAAGGCGGCGAAGTGTGCATCACGGGCGGCGAATGGGTGAGTGCAGACGCACCAACCCATGATGTGAAGTTGTCGCTGTCCATCACCACGTTTAATCGTCAAGAGTACGTTCGCAAAACCGTGAGCAATGTCTTGGAACTTGAGCGCAGCATCGACGTGTTGCGCGACCGCGTTCGCGTGTTCGTTGTGGACAACGCACAGAACGTCACGTTTGATGCACCTGCAGGCGCACCGTTGCAGGTAGTGCCAAACGGCAACCTTGGTGGCGCAGGTGGCTTTGCTCGAGGCCTTATCGAACTGCGCAAGCAGGGTTGGGCAACGCACGTGTTGTTCATGGACGACGACATCACGCTTGAACCAGAAGCTCTGGTACGCACCATGGCGTTGTTTGCCAACGCACGCGACCCGAAACTATGCGTGCACGGCGCAATGCTCAGCGAAGAGCGCCCGTGGTTGCAGTTTGAAGCAGGGTCTGAGTATTCGTTCCGTTCCATTTACCCGCTGCAAGCACTTGGCCGCGAAGACGATTTGCGCAAGCGCGAACTTGCCGTTGTTGACGCACCAGAGATTCCGTTTGACTACACCGCCTGGTGGTACACCGCGTTTCCCATTTCAATTACAAACGAGAATCCGCTTCCGGTATTTGTGCGCGGCGACGATGTGGCGTTTGGTCTCATGCACACGGGTAAGCACAGCGTCACGTTGAACGGTGTCATTGTGTGGCACGCAGACTTCGGCTTGAAGAACAACCCAAGTTCGTTGTTCTATGAATCGCGCAACTTGGCGTTGGTCGACACGTTGGTGTTTGACAAGCATCATTGGTGGAATTTGGCGTATCGCTTTGCATCGTTTGGGTTCCGCAACTTGTTTTCCATGCGTTATTCCAGCACCGAATACATGCTGAAAGGTCTAGATGCTTTCTTGGCAGGACCGAACGAGTGGATGAAGGTTGACCACGCGGCATTGCACGATGAATTGCGAAAGTGTGCAGAGGAAAAACCTGCACCACTGACCCCAGAACTTGCAGCAATTGAGCCTCGCAAACGACGACACAAAGCTCTGCGTGCCATTGGATTCCTGTTTGCCATTGTGTCGGTGGGCGGGTACATCATTCCACGCCAATTGCGTTTACCTGGTTACGGAGTGGGACCAATTGACGCGCGTGCGGTTGGCGTTGCCACGTTGCGCAATCGCATGTTGTATCGTCACGATCGCATTGCCGATGGCTACGTAGTCGAACGCGACACGAAGCGGTTTTTTTCGTTACTCGGTCAGGTCGCAAAATCGGTTGTCACTATTGCTTTTTCGTATGGCCGACTGAAGCGAGAGTATCGCGCCATGTACCCAGAAATGGTGAGTACTGCGGCGTGGGAAGCGCGATTTACCGCTGGGATGAAGCGCTAAGCAGCGCCATCCAGGTTTCGCGATTAATCACACCTGATTGCTTTAGCCCAACGGTCTTCTGGAAGCGCTTCACGAGGCGCAGCGTTCCTGGACCAAACACTCCGTCAGCCTTTACTTTCACCTTTAACACGCGAGCAAGAGCAGTTTGCGCGGTAGCAACTGTTGCATGCCTGGTGCCAATTTTCAGCGTGATGGTAGATGGATCGATACTCAACACCGCGAGCACTGCATCGTCGGCAATTCCATCAACAGCAAAACCATTGTTGGTTTCCAACTGCGTTACCCACGCAGCCGTGCCTTTACCAAACACGCCGTCTACAACGATGCGCTTCTTCTTTGGCAACTTAAAGTACGTATTCAATTGCGTTTGTAGCAACTTGACGTTGTCGCCGCGGTCTCCACGCGCCATTGGCACACCAAGGGGAACAATGGTTGCTGTGCCGCTGGCAATTGTGCCGTTGGCACGCAGTGCGTCAAGTTGATTGCGAATGAAGAGCGCGAATTGTGCACGCCCGGTATTGGTCAAATGCACATCGTCTCTAAACCATCGGTTTTGTGAAGGGTCGCTACTTGCTGCATTCCAATCCAGTACTGACACATTTGGGTAACTCGTTGCAGCATTGGCAAGCACAGCATTTGATAACGCATAGTTGCGCGATGTGCGACGCGTTGACAGGTTGATAAACACCACGCGTTGTATGCCACGTGCGTTCAGAGCATTCACCACTTGGTCAACGTCTGCTTGCAAAGTGTTCGGGTCGTCGTTGTATCCGAGTTGAATAATTGCGACATTTGGGTATTGCTCAGGCGTGAGCGAATTGATGACTGTAGGCGCGTCAGGAAGTCCGATTGCTGCGGCAACACAACTTGGTCCAACCATGCAGCGATTAGACAGAGCTTGGTAGTTCATGGATGGATAAGACGGAGTCACGATTGCGTTGAACTCTGCTCTCATGCTTTCACCGACTGAATCACCAATGAACAGGAATGATCCAACGGGCGCTGCATCAAATGGAGCACCAACGACACTTGTCGTTTCAAACCATGGCGCAGGAATATCAAAGGTGGTCTTAAACGTCCATCCTGAGACCGTCACGCTGCCTGCAGTGCCGTTAATGGTGACGCTGGTGGCGTATCCGTTCCAATCGCCACCGAGACCATCATGATTCGTGACGACCGAAGTCAGTGTGCCAACAGATGGGTACTTGGCTTGAATTGCGGCTGCAGAAAACACGCGTGTCCACACGAGTAGTGAGTTCACGGGTTCGCTTGCCAAGTCGCCGGGGTCTACCTGGGCAGGGAAAGTGCCGCCAGCGGTTCGACCGCCATTGCTAGAGGTGAATTCGGTGCGCGATGGCAACCCCTTTGGTGTCATGACCACAACGCCAGCAGTTTCGGCAATGGCCTGATCGGTGTATGGGTGTTCGAGGTCGGTGGGGTTCGCGTTAATCGATTCGCGCAACAGCGCGCCTCCGTACACCTGACAATCCTGCGAATCACATGTGCGCGCAAGACCCGCATACCTGTTCTCTGTTGCTGCATACGAACGAGCGGCAACCGATTGTGCGCGCAATGCATTCATCCCAGCCCCGCCTGCAGCAGCACCCCATTCGGCAGGAGACTCACGAGGCACGACGCCACGTAAGTAGCTTTCAATTGATGTTGCGTTGATGGTGCGGTTTTCACCGCGTGAGTTATTCACTGCGCGTAATTCACCGCGGTAGTAGCGAATTTTGAATCGTGTCGAGCCAACTCGCGGCTCGCATAAACCGATGAGTTGCGTAGGGGCGGCTGCTGGGTCGGCGCCAACCGTGGTGGTAAACGATGCAACGTTTTGCACGTCACCAATCAAAGTGAAGCCTTCAGATCCTGGGTCGGCTGCTGCCGTTGCGCATCGGCGTTCTTGCGTTCCCCACACGCGATACACGCGGTTAGCAACTTCACGGGCAACAAGAGATCCCCATGTGCGTCCTGGTGTTGGGTCTTGCAGGAACACGGCATTGTTGCCGTCGGAGATGACTGCAGTCTGTGCGTTATTCATCTCCCTCAACCACGTGGTCATCTCTTGGCCTGGGTCGGCAAGCGAGCCAAGCGTGTTTCCTGTTGCACCGCCGTAATAGAAATTCAGAATTGCATCCCACGACCAGCCGTACACCGTTGCATAGCCATACGAGCCGTACTGGCTCATTCCTCGGCCGTGACCGTATCCGCGGCCTTCAATTTGAATAGCGATCGGCAACTGTCCAACGTCAGCGCGAACAGGGGTAACAATGGTCGACAACAGCATGGCGCTGCTCACGAGTACGCAAAGACCTGCAGAAATTTTTTGGGGGACGCGCATAGTGAGAAATCTCCTCAATGGCTTCTCGTCAGTCTACCGATAGGTATCGGCAGGGGTGGGTCACCCTTGAGCGCTATTTACGCGGTTTCACTGGCTGCGGGCAATACATCACGTTGTTGCACCACCACACCAATGAGCACGAGAGAAATGCCGAGTAAGTCAATAAGTGTTGGTGTCTGATCAAGGAAAAAGAATCCGAATACCACAGCGGTCACCGGAAGCAATGCGAGCAGCACGGAAAATCTGCGGACAGGAATTTTGCGCATGATGGACTGTTCAATTCCATAGCCAAGCGCATTCGAAAACAAGCCCACCAATAAACAAGCAAACAGAATTGATGGCGAACTCCACGCTGGACCACTGTTTGCAGCACCAAACGGAGCAATAACTACTGCACCAATTGCGAGCCCAACTCCTAGTCCGGAAACGCCTCGATTGAGTTGGGCAACTTTTGCACCAATCACGATGTATGCACCCCAGCAAGCAGAGGCAAGGAAGATAAACAGCAAACCGAGCGGTTCATTGCCTAGTTCGAATCCTGAAAGTACAAGAACGCCAACGGTGGCGAGTGCCAGAGCAAGTGCGTTGCGGCGAGACTTGGTTTGAAAAGCAGCAACACAAATTGGACCAATGAATTCAATGGCCACACCTTTGCCTAAATCCAGCCGATCAATTGCCAAATAAAACGTCAGGTTCATGAGCGCGACGGAAATACCAAACGCTGATGCGGAAATCAGTTCGCTACGCGACCACTTGCCTTGTCGAATCAGTCGCGGTGCCGAAAAGATGAGCAGAATTAAGGAAGCTGCAATTACTCGTAACCATGCAACACTTTCTGGCGCCACACGGTCAAACAAGCGAAAGGCAATGACAGCGCCAATGTATTGCGCGCTTGCAGAGCAAATGAAGAACAACTCTGGCGGTAATCCGCCAACACGAGTACTCAGCGATTTCTGTGCGAGTGGAGAAGAGTTGCTACTCAATCGAACAAGTCAGGATCTGTTGCACAAATTTCCTGGAAGAGCGGTTGAAACTGGAACCAACCCGCTTCAGCAAAACCAGTGAGCTGCTGTGTGTAGGTTGCCGCCTCATGCGAAATGAGTTTCGGTGTTCCTGCTGCTTCGGCAAGTAGCTGTGCTTGGCAACTGCGGTCCATGGTGATGAACCAAAATGCTGCAGCTTCAACCGTGGTGCCAACAGTAAACAGACCGTGATTCTGGTGAATGGCTGCTTTGCCGGTTGGGAACAGTGATGCGAATTCTTCACCAGCCGCAACTTCGAAAACCACTTTGCCACCTTGTTCAGTAATCACCGTGTGGTCGTCGTAAAAAATACAAGCGTCTTGCGTGATTGGGTCAAGCTTGCGACCAAGCGATGACCACGCTTTGCCATATGTGGAGTGTGCGTGTGCTGCACCGATCACATCTGGTCGTGCTTTGTGAATTGCTGCATGCAACACAAATGCAGCGCGGTTCACTGGTTGCGTTCCGTACACCACTTCACCGTCATGATTTACCAAAATGAGGTCACTGGTTTTCATATGGCGGAAACTTTTGCCAAACGGGTTCACCCAAAAGCAGTCAGTAAATTCTGGGTCGCGTGCAGTGATGTGGCCAGCAACGCCTTCGCCGTAACCAAGGCGACCAAACACTCGAAGCGCAGCTGCAAGGCCAACTTTTCGTGCGCGGCGTTCGTCTTCAATAGAGTCGTATTGCGGGCGACCAACGGATGCCACTTCGCGTGGCTTCAATTCGATTCCGTCAATCATGCGGGTGCTGTTCTCGGTTGCGGTCATAAGGCAAGGCTAGCCATGCGACAATTTGGGCTCCATCTCGTAACCTAGACCCATGGCTGAAACCCCTAAAGAGCGCCAGACTGACTCCGGCATCACCATTAATCCGTTGTACACCGCGGAAACACTGGGTGCCTTCGACCCATCAACCGCACTAGGCGCTCCTGGCCAGCAGCCCTACACCCGTGGCATTTACCCAACCATGCACCGTGACCGGTTGTGGACCATGCGTCAGTACGCAGGATTCGGAAGTGCAGCCGACACAAACCAACGATTTAAATTTTTGCTCGAGGCTGGTCAAACCGGGCTCAGCTGTGCATTCGACTTGCCAACCCAAATGGGTTACGACAGCGATCACGCACGTTCGGCTGGCGAAGTAGGAAAAGTTGGCGTTGCCATTGACTCACTCGATGACATGCGCACGTTGCTCGCAGATTTGCCGCTCGACAAAGTCACAACATCAATGACCATTAACTCAACAGCAGCAATCTTGCTATTGATGTACGAGTTGGTTGCAGAAGAGCGCGGTGTGCCAAGCACGGCAATTAGCGGCACCATTCAAAACGACCTGTTGAAGGAATACATCGCACGCGGAACATACGTGTATCCGCCGAAGCCTTCTATGCGCATCATTACCAATATTTTTGAATACTGCTCAAAGAATGTTCCGAAGTGGAACACCATTTCCATTTCCGGTTACCACATTCGAGAGGCTGGAAGCACGGCAGTACAAGAACTCGCGTTTACGTTGTCGAATGCCATTGCGTACGTGCAAGCAGCAATTGATGCCGGCCTCGATGTGGATGACATTGGTCCACGCCTTAGCTTCTTCTGGAACGGCCACAACAACTTCTTCGAAGAAGTAGCCAAGTTCCGCGCCAGCCGCCGTATGTGGCACGACATCATGACTAATCGTTTTGGTGCCAAGAAGGAAGCAAGCAAACTGATGCGCTTCCACACACAGACTGGTGGTTCAACACTTACTGCTCAGCAGCCGTTGAACAACGTGGTGCGTGTGGCTGTACAAAGCATGGCTGCAGTGTTGGGTGGAACGCAAAGTTTGCACACCAACGGTTATGACGAAGCGCTCAGCTTGCCAACCGAGGAAGCTGCGCGCATTGCATTGCGCACGCAGCAGATCATTGGTTACGAAAGCGGAGTAACCGACACGCCAGACCCTCTTGCAGGTTCGTACTTTGTTGAATCTCTCACGAACGAAGTTGAGCGCCTGGCATACGAATACATCGCGCGCATTGACGAAATGGGTGGGGCAGTACAGGCCATTGAAGCCGGCTTCCAAATGGATGAAATTGAAGAAGCCGCATACAGCTACACGAAGTCGATTGATGATCAGAGTCGCGTGTTGGTTGGCGTCAACAAGTTCACGGTTGATAACGAACCAGAGCCAAAAATTACACCTCCAATTCCTGGATTGGAACAAGGGCAAGTCGACCGCCTCACGAAGTACAAGGCCAACCGCGACATGGCATTGGTTACGGCAAAACTTGATGCTTTGCGCGAAGCTGCAAAGGGCACGGGCAACGTGTTGCACCCAATGAAAGAAGCCTTACGAGCAAGCGCAACGCTTGGCGAAGTGAGCGACGCATTGCGCGACGTGTTCGGCGTGTACCGCCCAGGCTGATTATCTGCTGGGTCTGGTTTACAGGCCGTTTTGTTTGGCTACTTGCACCATCACGGCGTCGAAGTCGCATGATTCAAGTTGGTTGGTGTAACCGAAAAGGGCACTGAATCCGTATCCAACTATTTGCTCGCCGGTGCTAACGAGTGAAATGAGTCCGCGATCAATGTCGGGAAACGACATCGCCATTGCTTCTTCTTGCTCGGCAACTACTTTGCGTAACTCTTTATGCGTTTTCTTGTGATGTCGCGCGGCAATGATGCACTCTTGACGAAATCTCAGCCAAGTGGTTCTCTCTGGGTACAGCGCAAAGTCAAATGCATCGGTCAGACCAAAGTTCTGCTCGTGTGACGCTGAGGCGGTTCGCTTTGCTTCAAGAGTTTGATGCTGGGTTAGGTGCATCAGTTCGCGCACTGCGTCGCTCATGAGCGCTTCTTTATCTGGGTAGAAATTGTAAATAGAACCGCTTGTTACCTGAGATTTGCGTGCAATGCGAGAAATGGTTGCGCTCGTGAATCCGGTTTTGCTTATTACTTCTGCAGTTGCATTAATCAATGCGTCGCGCAAAGGAACTCCGGTGTTGGACTGGGAGAGCGCTGGATCAATTGGCTTGCGAGGCGATTGCATTGGAGTTGCCGCATGTATTGCGCTGCGAATGTTTTCAGAAATGATTGACATTCCAGCGTTGGTTCCAGTGATGAATGATCGGAGCGCCGAGCCGACAGCAATTGATGCTCCCAGCGCAACTCCTGCTTTTTTGATTGCAGTATTGAGTTGGTGCAAACCAGCGTCGCTCAGCCAAGTGCTGATTAGAGGAATAACTACTTCGCCAACAACTTCATTACGTTGAGCAACTACCAAAAACTCGGCACCAAGCGAAACAACACGTGATGGCTTTTCTAGCTGGCCGATGATCTGGGTTTTCTCTGTGATCGAAGTTGCTGAATTGATAGCGGAAATGGTGTCAATAACAAAAGTCTGGAACTCTGGAGCGACGACATTTTCCC
>JBEGVD010000059.1:0-10465 GCA_041178585.1 Actinomycetota bacterium | reverse complement strand
ACAAGTGGATTGATGGTGGTAGCTCGATCACAAGTTGCGTACGATTCGCTGGTTGATGCTCTTACGCGTCGCGATGTGACCCGAGTCTATGTAGCGCTGGTGTGGGGACATCCTGAAGTTGCAACTGGACTCATTGATGCACCGATCGGTCGTGATCAACGGGATCCCACAAAAATGGCAGTAGTAATTGACGGGAAGTTTGCGCGCACGCATTACGACGTGCTGAAAAAGTTTGAACAACCTCAGCCGTGTTCACTCGTTGAATGCCAATTAGAAACCGGACGCACGCATCAGATTCGCGTGCACCTTGACTCAATTGGACATCCAGTTGTTGGCGACTCGACATACGGTGGTGCAAGAAGTTCGCTGTCTTCGCCTCGCCCAATGTTGCATGCCGCGAAACTTAGCTTTGCTCATCCAACCACAGGTGGAGTGATGACCTTTGAGGCTCCTGTCCCGGAGGATATGCAAGCCGTGATTAAACGCTGCGAGTAAGTCTTAGTGATGTAGTTCAGGCCATTGCGCAGTGCCGCGAGCAGCCTGTGCAATCTTCGCCAATGTGTAATCAGCTAAGTGATGGCGCATGTGTTCTCCAGCAACATTCCAAATTGCAAGTAACACGCAGTGACCTTCGTGATCGCAAGCGCCATCTTGGTGTGGTTGGCCAAAATCGCCAAGCGTGATTGGGCCGTCGGCAGCAGCGATAATTTCAGAAAGCAGAATCTCTTCGGCGGGGCGAGCCAAAACATACCCACCACCAACGCCTCGTTTTGATTTCACCAGACCAGCACCTTTGAGGACGAGCAAGATTTGCTCAAGGTAAGGCTGGGGAAGTGCAGTACGTGTTGCGATGTCGCGTACTGAAGTTGGTCCTTGATCCTCGGCGTGCAGGGCTAGCGATAACAGCGCTCGACACGCATAGTCACCCCGAGTAGATACACGCACTCTTGTAGTGTAGATCGGGTGCCTACGCCCCGAGTCCCCGACTACCAAGGTGGCTCAATTGCGGGTCTGATTCCCGCCCTTCTCGGACCGCGAGGAACTCAGGAAATACCGCAGTGGATGCCTTCATGTGTGCAGGGTGCAAACCAAGTGGTGCTTGTGGTGCTGGATGGCCTTGGCTGGCATCAGTTGCGTGAGCATCAGCAGCATGCACCAATGCTTTCGAGTATGCAAGGTAAATCCATCACCAGCGTTGCACCAACGACGACTGTCACGGCGTTGACTTCGATTGCAACTGGGCTGACCCCGGGCGAGCACGGAATGATGGGCTATCGCATCGACCTTGGTGGCCACGTTGTGCAAATGCTGCGATGGGGCGACGACAAAGGTGACCTACGCGCAACGTATCCGCCTGACTTGGTGCAACCGTGTCCGCCGTTTATGGGTGCTGCTGTGCCGGTGTTGAGTAAGGCAGAACTTGAAGGATCGGCATTTACTGAGGCGCATTTGCGTGGTTCGCGACCAATGGGATGGCGCGCGGCATCAAGCATTGCTGTGCAAGTCGGTCAATTACTGCGAAGTGGTCAAAAATTCGTCTACGCGTATTACGACGGTGTTGACAAGATTGCTCACGAGCGAGGATTCGGCGAGTACTACAACGCCGAGTTGCGAAATGCCGATCGTATAGTTGCAGATGTTGCCGAAGCATTGGTTCCAGGCTCGGTGTTGTTGGTAACTGCAGATCACGGACAGGTGCACGTAGGACAGAACACGCAGTCTCCACATGCCGACGTGTTGTCCCGCATAACGCATCAGTCCGGAGAAGGACGCTTCCGCTGGTTGCATGCAAAGTCAGGCGCCGAGCAGGACTTACTAGATGTGGCGAAGCAACATCATGGAAAAGACGCTTGGGTGGTGTCGCGAGAGGAAGCGTGTGAGCAACAGTGGTTTGGCAAGCGCGTTACTGACGTGGCGCGGAAACGTCTTGGCGATGTTGCTCTGGTGCCATTTACCGCCACCAGCTTTGACGAACCACTCGATTCTGGCTCGTATTCATTGGTCTGTCGTCATGGGTCGCTTACCGATGCGGAAATTGATGTTCCCTTACTGGCAATTGCACGCTGAGAAAGCCATACTTGCCTGACATGTCTACGAACGAAACGCCAAAAATAGAGCCAACTGGCAACCCCGAAGTGGTGGGACTTGATGTTCCGTTGCCGCCGGTAGATGAATCGGTTGGCGTTACCGCTCCCGCCAAGGTCATGCGGATTGGTTCCATGATCAAGCAGTTGCTTGATGAGGTGCATTCGATGAACCTTGATGCGCCAAGTCGTGAACGTCTTGCAGAAATTTACGAGCGCTCAATCGTTGAACTTACGGAAGCGTTGTCGCCAGACCTCGCCGATGAACTACGTACGCTTGCGTTGCCGTTTCGCGATGGTGTAGTTCCGTCGGAAGGCGAGCTCCGCGTTGCGAAGGCCCAACTTGTTGGGTGGCTCGAAGGTTTGTTTCATGGCATTCAAGCGACGCTCTTTGCGCAGCAAATTGCAGCACGTCAACAACTAGAACAGATGCGACAACTTCCAGGGTCTGCCGAACCAGGAATGAGTAACGATCGTCCTGGTACGTATCTGTAATGGCAGATTCGTTTACCCACTTACATGTCCACACCGAATTCTCGATGCTGGATGGAGCGTCGCGGCTCGATGAATTAGTCGGCAAAGCCGCAGCCGAAGGCATGCCGGCGCTCGGAATGACCGATCACGGCAACATGTATGGCGTCGTTGACTTCTACAAACAGTGCAAAGAAAAAGGCATCAAGCCAATCATCGGCACCGAGGCGTACATGGCTCATGAGCATCGCTCGGAGCGACCATCTCGACGAGGACGCATCGACGACTCCGGCGGCGAAACTGAAAGCGGGGGAAAGGTGTACTACCACCTCACCTTGCTTGCCGAAAACAACATTGGTTATAAGAACCTGATCAAGTTGTCAAGCCTTGCATTTTTAGAGGGCTATTACTACCAGCCACGAATGGACTGGGAGTTGTTGGAACGACACAGTCAAGGCATCATCGCGACTAGTGGATGTCTGGGTGGTCACGTGTTGCAGAAGATGTTGAAAGGCGATATCTCGGGTGCGGAAACCGATGCTGGTCGACTGCAGGATATTTTTGGGAAAGACAACTTCTTTATTGAAATTCAAGATCACGGAATTGCAGAGCAGCATCAAACCAACCCGCAACTGATTGAGTTGGCAAAGAAAATTGGTGCACCACTGCTTGCAACTAACGACACGCACTACACGCATCGGGAAGACCACGAAGCTCACGATGCTTTGTTGTGCGTGCAGACCGGCTGCACGATTGCGGATCCAAATCGTTTCAAGTTCGAAGGCACCGAGCACTACTTGAAGTCGGCGCAGGAAATGCGGTATCTCTTCCGTGAAGTTCCTGCCTCATGTGACAACACACTGTGGATTGCAGAACGCGCAGAAATCGACATTCCATTTGGTAATTCAGTGTTGCCACACTTTCCAATTCCTGAGGGCTTTTCGGGAGACGGCGACTATCTTCGCGACCTCGCTTACAAGGGTGCGCACGAGCGCTGGGGAGAAATACTTCCAGAGTCGGTAACGCAGCGACTTGATTATGAACTTGAAGTCATCGGAGGCATGGGCTTTAGCTCGTACTTCTTGATTGTGTGGGACCTCATTCGTTATGCGCGTGAACAAGATATTCGTGTTGGACCTGGTCGCGGTTCTGCAGCAGGTTGCGCCATTGCATATTGCTTGCGCATCACTGACCTTGACCCAATTAAGTACGACCTCATCTTCGAACGATTCCTTAACCCAAGTCGAATTTCAATGCCCGATATTGATATGGACTTTGACTCTCGCTACCGCGATCAAATGATTCGCTACGCAGCCGACAAGTATGGTCGCGATCACGTCGCGCAAATCATTACGTTCGGAACGATTAAGGCACGAAACGCTGTTCGCGATGCCGCTCGCGTGCTCGGCTACCCGTACCCACTTGGAGACAAGATTGCCAAACTCATGCCACCGCTAGTGATGGGACGCGATACGCCATTGAAGTACTGCTTTGAAGAAGACAGCAAGCACAAGGCTGGCTTCCAAGCAGCAGCAGACTTACGAGCACTATGTGAGATTGATCCAGATGTGAAGCGAATAGTTCACGTTGCGCGAGGTCTTGAAGGTTTGAAGCGATCGGTAGGAATTCATGCTGCCGCAGTAGTGATTACAAAAGAACCACTTACTGAGTATTTGCCAATTCAGCGCAAACCTGAACAAGGCCAATCACCGGAAGATGCTCCAGTTGTAACGCAATACGAAATGCATGGCGTTGAAGACCTGGGCCTGCTGAAGATGGACATTCTCGGATTGCGCAACTTGGACGTTATTTCAGATGCCAACACCATGATTCGCAAGACGCGTGATGAGCGATTCTCGATTGATGCAATTCCAATGGATGACAAAGCGACATACCAGTTGCTGTCGCGCGGAGACACTATCGGCGTGTTTCAGTTGGAATCCTCACAGATGCGCGCATTGCTGAAGTCGCTCATTCCAGAACGTTTTGAAGATCTCTCGGCCGTGCTTGCGTTGTATCGACCAGGACCAATGAGCGCGAACATGCACAACGATTTTGCCGACTATAAGAACAGTCGCAAGAAAATTCAGTATTTCCACCCAGACGCTGCAGAGGTACTAGGGGACACCTTTGGACTCATGATTTACCAGGAAAGCCTCATGCGCGTGTCGCAGAAGTTTGCCGGCTTCTCCATGGCCGAAGCAGACAACTTGCGCAAAGCTTGTGGAAAGAAGATTCCTGAGAAAATGGAAGAAGCCCGTGGCAGTTTCGTCGCGGGATGTGAAAGCACTGGCTACGGGGTGGATCTTGGCGAAGAGCTCTTTGACACCATCGTGAAATTTGCTGACTATGCATTTGCCAAAAGCCACGCATACGGGTACGGACTCATTTCGTATCAAACGGCATATCTCAAAGCGCACTATCCGGTGGAATATATGGCGTGCCTGCTCACCAGCGTAAAAGCGAACTACGAAAAGGCAGCGGTGTATTTGTCCGATGCGCGAACGAGTGGAATTACGGTGTTGACTCCAGACATCAATCGCTCGGGCGTCAACTTTGAGCCAATTGTCAATGGCGATGAGCAGCAGATTGCATTCGGACTTAGTGCTATTCGTAACGTTGGTGAAGGGCTGGTGCGGCAGATTATTGAACACCGTGATGCGCATGGCGTGTTTGAGTCGTTCTATGACTTTGCAGAACGCGTTCCTGAACAAGCACTAAACAAGCGCACCATTGAGTCGCTCATCAAGGCGGGAGCCTTCGACAAGCTTGGGCATCCGCGTAAAGGTCTGCTTACCGTTTTCGAATCCATCATTGACAACACCATGGTGCGCCGACGAGAACGTGATCAAGGTGTGATGAGCTTGTTCGGTGACTTGGGCGACGAAACAGAGGGGTTCTCTGAGCGCCAGAACATTCCTGATTTGCAATTCGATAAGACCGAACAGTTGAAGTTTGAGAAGGAAATGCTCGGGCTGTATGTGTCAGATCATCCACTCATGGGAATTGAGGGAGCGCTGCGTCGTCGCGTTGATTGTTCAATCCCTGAAGCGTTGGAGCGTGACGACGGCGCGTTTATTGTGGTCGGTGGAATTATCAACGGACTTGCGCGCAAATACACGCGTAAAGGTGATCAAATGGCAACGTTTCAGTTGGAAGACTTGCAAGGTTCCGTTGAGGTCACCTTGTTCCCAAAGACCTTGCAAAAGTTTGGGCACCAGCTTGCCGACGATATTTTGGTGTCGGTGCGCGGTCGACTCGACAAGCGAGATGACAACCGTGTCGGTTTCATGGCAATGGACATCACCGTGTTGGAGGGCTTGCGTGCCTTCCAAGACTCTCTGCATCTCAAGATTGCTGCTCAGATGTTGTCGGAATCCAATATTGAAACCTTAAAGGCCACTCTGCTGGAGTATCCGGGCACATCTCCTGTGTATTTGCATCTTGGGCCAGAAAATGTATTGCGACTGAGTTCTGAATTCAATGTCAATGTTGATCGGGCAATCGGCGTATTGCGCACAGAGTTTGGCGAAAACGCCTATATCGAATAGGCAGGATTCCAAAGCAGAGCCGTGTGCTGTATTGGCCCGTCTCAAATGACATTTTTGCTGGCAGACTGTAGGTATGTCGGTTGAGGTTGAAACGCGTGATTGTGCGTCCCTTACAGATATCGAGATCGAAGAATTGGCGGCCATGGGTGGCTACTTCCAGTTAGCCGCAATTACCAAGGCCAAAGAAGACTGGGTGTTGTTCACGAGCGCCAAGATCAGTGGCAAGGTACATGGATTCACATTTTCAACGCTTGAGCGCATTGGTGGTACACCTTGTGTGCTGCTTGGCATGATGAGCGTGAAGCGCACTCCAAAACGTGATGCCGTACTAAAGGGACTCATGACCGAGGCGTATCACCGTGCTCTCATGGCATTCCCTGACGAAGATGTTGTTGTTGGTTCACGTTTTCTGAGCGCTGATGGACTTGAGTCGTTTAAAGCGCTGACCGAAATGATTCCTCGCCCTGGTCATCGCGCGGTTGGCGAAGAGCGAGCATGGGGTAAACGGCTTGCACGCAGGTTCGGTGTTGAGTCGACTTATGACGAACAAAGTTTCATCGTAAAAACCAATGGTCACAGTGGTTTCCTTGATCATGAATCAACGAAGCCAGAAAAAGTGAATCCAGATGTTGCTGCGCAATTTAAGGGTGTAACAAAAGCCAAGGGTGGAGCACTTATCGTTCATGGTTGGACCATGGCGGAGTCACTTGCCAAGCTTGGCAAACTCGAAAAGCACTAACGGTTGCCGCGGTGAAGTTCACCGATCTAGTTCGTTCCCGTCGCATGACGCGGTCATTCCTTCCTGAACCAATCGGTGATGATGTATTGCATGCACTGATCGACTTAGCGCTACGTGCTCCATCGGCAGGCAAGACACAGGGCACACACTTTGTGGTTCTTGTTGGCGATGATGTTGCCGATTTTTGGAACGACACGCTTCCAAAGGAAAAGCGTGCGACCTTTCGTTGGAAGCAACTTCTCGATGCTCCAGTGATCATTCTTCCGTTTGTCGACCCACTTGCTTACGTGGCTCGATATGCCGAGCCTGATAAGCAAGCCACCGGGTTGGGCGAGGGAGTGCATGCATGGCCAACTCCGTACTGGACAGTGGATGGATCATTCGCAGTGATGTCGTTACTACTTGCGGCACATGATGCTGATCTGGGCGCGCTGTTCTTTGCAGTGTTTAACGGCGAGCAGCAGTTGCGTAATCGTCTCGGTGTTCCCGAGCACATGCAACTACTTGGTGCGATTGCGGTAGGTCATGCTGTGCGCAGCGATGAAAAAGGCAGGAGTGCTGTACGACCACGAATGCCTATCAAAGAAGCAATACATCTGTCTCGGTGGTAACGGTTTAGGCAAGCGCGATGCGCAGTGTTTCCACAAAGTCTTCCGGCGAAGTGGCTGGCTTTAAGCATGAATACTCTTTGCACACATAAGCAGAGTTTTGATTACGGTCCGTCCACAGTGGGGAGTCGTAGCGCTCACCCCAGGCCAGCACGACAGTTGGCAGCCAGCGTTTGCGGAGTTCGCGCAGCATGGCTGGTTGGTCTCCGGGTAGTGCCACCTCGGTGATTCCCGCGTGACGCAGATGAACTGAGGCAAGCAGATTGCCAAATGCTGACGGGGCACTGGTTGTGATGCGTGCGAGGAGTCGCAAGATTTGGTCGGCGTGTTGGGTGTATCGACTATTGCCAGTCAGAGCGCCAAGTCGGTACAGCGCAAGCGCTGCGGTTGAGTTTGCAGATGGAGTTGCGTTGTCCATGACATCTTTTTGACGAACGATGAGTTGTTCACCGTTGTCGGGTGTGGTGAACAATCCGCCGTTCACCGCATCCCAGCACTGGCTGAGCAATTCGTCGGCTGCCCCTTGCGCATAGGTGATCCATCGCGCTTGACCGCTTGCTTCGCCAAGTCGAGTGAAGGCATCAATCAGTTGGGCGAGGTCGGCAGCAAGAGCGCTATGTCGTGCTTGTGGTGAACCCGATTCTTGCCAGCTTCTGTGCCAGTTTCCCTTTGCTGTGCGAAGTTCACGGACAAGAAATTCGCCATTACGAATTGCCGCCTGCAGCCATTCATCTGATTCAAAAAAGAAAGCCGCTTCGGCAAGAGTTGCAAGCATCATGGCATTCCACTCGGTAAGTACTTTGTCATCAAGGAGCGGTCGCTGGCGAGAATTTCTGTGCTGAAACAGAATGATTCGAGCCTCTTCAACTTCGGCAGGTCGTGAGAGATCGCCACGGTGGTGTAGTCGGGCTGGAATATTTTTCCCTTCAAAGTTTCCAAGCGCAGTTATCTCGTACCATTTGCTCGCTGGTTCTTGAAGGTGTTCAGGAAGCACGCGTATGAATTCTTCACGGCTCCACACATAGAAATGGCCTTCGTGGCTATGTCCACTGTCGTCTAGCGAGTCGGCATCTTCGGCACTGAAGAACCCACCGTCACGATGAGTGAGTTCGCGCAGCACATACTCAATGGTTTCGCGAGCAACTTGCTTCCAGGTTTCATTACCGAACAGCATCCCTGCATGCAGGTAGACACGGGCGAGAAGCGCCTGATCGTAGAGCATTTTCTCAAAATGAGGTACCAACCACATTTCATCAACGCTGTATCGAGAAAAGCCGCCACCGATGTGGTCGTACATACCTCCGCTGGCCATTGCATCGAGTGAAGTGGTGACAATGTTTTCCAGATTGTTGTCTTCACCTGCAAGTAACTGGCGTAGCAACACTTCAAGATTCATGGTGCTTGGAAATTTTGGCGCTTTCCCAAAACCGCCCCACGAAGAGTCAAAGTTTGCGCGTAGCTGAGTGACTGCACTCTCAAATGTGGAGAAATCAGCAATCTCTGAATGTTGCTCAATTTTTGCCGTGCGCTCCAAGGCTTCCATCAACGCATCAATGTTGTTATTGATGTCATCTCTGCGGTTGTTCCAGGCATCGGTGATCGCGTTCATTAACTGAAGAAACGAAGGTTTTGGAAAATAGGTTCCGCCGAAGAACGGTTTTCCATCCGGTGCCAAGAACACGGTCATTGGCCATCCACCACGTCCGGTCATTGCTTGAACAGCGTCCATATAAATGGCATCGACGTCTGGTCGCTCTTCTCGGTCAATTTTGATGTTGACGAACATTTTGTTCATGACTTCGGCAGTCTCGTTGTCTTCAAAACACTCATGTGCCATGACATGGCACCAGTGGCATGCGGAATACCCCACGGAAAGAAGAATTGGAACATTGCGTTCACGCGCTTGGGCAAAGGCCTCTTCGCCCCACGGGTACCAATCGACTGGATTGTCGGCATGCTGACGAAGATATGGACTGGTTTGATCGGCCAACCGATTGGGCATGTGTTCGCCTTTTCTTAGCAGTTATAAAACAGCGATGTCACCAGCAATGGTGAGTTTTGGAAATGGAGCACGCGCTGCGACGCTCATGCGAACGCGACAGACCGAAGGTGCTGGTGGCGCAATCAATCTGGTGCCAGTTACGCGACAGGCACCACTCAAAACTTTGTATGTTCGACTGCCCGAAGAAGATGAGTTGAATAGTTTTGCGAGAGGTGTGCTGCTTGCCTGTTTGACTTCACTTCCAATTTGCCAGATTGGGAAGAAAGGACCGACGGCATCGGAGATTGCAAACTGTTTAGTGCCAGCGCTCGTGTAGTCAATGCCGACACGAATGGTGCGTCGTGCGTCTGCTTGCGTGGTGCGATAAGAACGCTTGGTGGCTTTTGCAATTGCACCGCAGTCTGCAGGGACTTCGGTTGCGGCTGGGCCCATTGAATCACAGCGGAACCACTTCACGCTGTTCACTTCGGAGATGCTGTCAAGATTTGCAACGAGTAGTTCTCCTACACGTCCAACTGCTGCAATTTTTGGTGTTGCAATTGGAGGGAACAAACGCTGCAGTTCAGCCAATGCTGCAACCATATTGATGAGCCCAACGCCAAACGTGAGGTCGCGTCCTGGTTCGCCAATATCGGTCGCCGTGCGCAACAAGATGTCACGTACCTGGACATTCGAAATTCTTGGCTCAGCAGCAAAGAGCAAGGCAGCAGCACCAGCAACGAACCCTGCGGCCATACTTGTGCCGCTCAATGCGACATAGTCGCCCTTTGCAGTAGAGACAATGCTGGCTCCTGGAGCGGCAATATCGATGTAGTCGCCACGTTGATCAAATGAAGGCGCATTGTTCGATTGGTCAACTGCGGTCACTGCAATAGTGAGATCAAGCGAAGCAGGCCATTTAGGTTTGTCTGTTGCTCCACCGTTACCCGCGGCTGCAACTACAAGAGCGCCTTTGTCGTTGGCGTACTGAATGGCTTGGGTCAAACTTGGACTTTCAGTTGCTCCACCGA
>JBEGVD010000058.1:0-7841 GCA_041178585.1 Actinomycetota bacterium | reverse complement strand
TGCCGTTTTGAGCACGCTGTAGATCGTTGATGTCTTTGGCAATTTGCAAAGCCCCTCCACCCGAAAGCGGCACGGTGAGCATTCGGTATTTGTCACCAGAAATGGTGATGGTTTCTCGTGTACTTCCGCCCGTTGGGTTATTGGCAATCTCTAATGTGCGTTGCGTAATCGGCAGGTCGGCCTCGCCAAGAGCGATGATCACCGTTCCATTGACATCAATAACTTGAGTGACGGTGTCGAATCGAGTTGGAAGAAGCGCTTCGTCCAAAGGATTGCGCTGACGACGTCCAGGATTCTGCATTGAATTAGCTCGGCGCAATGAATCGGCAATCATGACCACTCTGTCGTCAAGCGACTTGTCTACTTGACGCACGAGTTGGCGGGAAAATGTTGAGTAAATACCGGTAGATAACACTCCCACCAAGACCATGACGATCACACTGGTAGTCAGCATTAATCGCGTGCGCATACTGATACTCATTGCTGCCTCATGACATAGCCAACTCCGCGAACAGTGTGCAGCAGTCGTTCTTCGCCGCTGTCTTCAATCTTGCGACGCAGGTATCCGATATACACATCGAGTGACTTTGAATTAGTTTCAAAATTGAAACCCCAAATGTGTTCGTACAGATATTCGCGTGTTAACACGATGTCACGTTGCTCCAACAGAATATGCAACAGATCAAACTCGGTTTTTGTCAACTCCAATAACTTGCTACCGCGCTTCACTTCGCGCTTGTTCACATCCATGGTCAGATCACCCATAGACATCACTGCAGCAGATGTGGGCGATTCGTATCGACGAAGGAGAGCGCGCACGCGGGCTAACAATTCGTCAACAGCAAACGGCTTTACCAAGTAATCGTCGGCTCCTGCATCAAGCCCTGCAACCCGGTCGCCAACTTCATGTCGTGCGGTAAGCAACAACACGGGTGTGCGGTTTCCTCGTTGTCGAAGTTCGCGAGTAACAGTGAGACCATCTGCAAACGGCATCATCACATCCATCACCACTGCATGAGGTTTTGAAGAAGCAATGAGTTCGAGCGCAGTGTTGCCATCGGTGGCGGTCTGTACTTGGTAACCCTCAAGACTGAGCACACGTTCAATTGCGTTGCGTACTGATGGATCATCTTCGGCAACGACCACCAGAAATTCGGCGTTGGCTGCAGTCTTCACAACCCTGACGGTATCTGCCCGTAATCACCAGTGTTGGTGGGCATTACAAGGTTCTTGCTCAGTTCTTACCTTGTCTTGTTCTAATCCTTACCAAGCAGTCGCATGATCTATCTGCGCACGGATCCCCCAAGCGCATTACGAAAGGAAATGACATGAATAAGCGAATCGCCAAAGTGGTTGGTGGTGTAGCAGTTATTGGAGCACTTGCTCTTGCTGCAGCAACCGGCACGGGTTCAGCAAGTGCACAGTCGTTGATTGCCAAAGCTGGGATCACGAAACCCGCACATGAAGGACGAGGCCCTGCAAAGAGCTTGGCTTCAGTTGCTGGTGTGTTGAAGTTGACTGAGGTTGAGTTGATGGCACAGTTGGACAGCGGTAAGTCGTTGGCTGATGTTGCTGCAACTCAGAACGTCAGTGTCCAATCAGTTATCGATGTGATTGTTGCTGAGAAGCAGACTCACCTGGCAGAAGAAGTTGCTTCGGGAGAAATGACCCAAGCCCAAGCTGATGCAAAGTTGGCGAATGTAACGACGAAAGTTACTGAGATGGTGAACTCAGTTCGTCCTGCCGGAATGGGTGAAGGAAAGCATGGCGGTAAGGGTCACGGTGGAAAAGGTGGCCGTGGCGGTCGTGGTCAACACGGAGCGGAAAACACCAACGCCTAAAGCTCCCCGTTAGGCGCTACACAGCGACCGGTGTCGATCCTCCCCGACGACACCGGTCGTTTTGTATTTCTGCACAAGTTGTTATGTGTCTTGAATATGAATGCTGACGTCGGCATGCAATGTGAATGCCTGAATTGACCAATTAAAGATAAACAGTGAAATGTTTTGAGTTTTTGAAACAGACACTGTGATGTATGGGTCGTTGCGAGTTGTAGAGACCAACACCGAGGAGATTCCTGTTTCGGCAGCTACCGCTTGTTGAATTGCTTCCGCATCGTCTGGCTGGATTGATGCGGCGTAAGCCCCCGCGTACGCGCCGTGCCACAGTGCAAGTTGGTCGGCAATAACTCGTGCTGCCACAAACAATGAAGCCACGGCAAGAATGACAAAGGGCAGTACCAGTGCGAATTCGACGGCAGCTTGACCGTTTTCGGTAGACGTTGTTTTAGCCAAACGACTGTGCACGTCCCATGATGTTGTCAAATACTTGGTTGAACATGTCGCCAATGCGGCTGGCCCCTTCGCCGTTAGTGGCCCATGCAATAACGAGCAAAGCAATGACTGCTGCGGCAAGAAGTACCAATGCGTATTCGGTGGTCGCTTGACCAGATTCGTGTGTTTGCGTATTCATGACTACATGTGTGCGCCAAGCCCACCCAGTGAACCCACAAAAAGCGGCACCACTCCTAACAACACAAACGATGGAAGCACGCAGACAACTAATGGAATAGCCATGCGAACGGGAAGCTGTCGGGCAGCGGCGTCCAGTTCTTGTCTGCGTTGTTGCCGAGTTACTGCGCTCAGGCGCTCTAGCAACGGGCCAACAGCAATTCCATCCCGTTCGCTGGCAAGTAGTGCTTCACATAGCGCAAATGCTGGGTTTCCAATTGTGGTGGAGAGTTGTCGAACAACATCGTAGAAGCGCGAACCATGGGTAAGCAACTGACTGCAGTCGTGAAACACCGTGCGCGTTGGTTCTTCGAGATAATGATGTAATTGTTGGAATGCTTGTGGAGTAGACAGACCAGACAGCAGCAAGACAGCCAGCATGTCTGTTGCGTCATTGATTTGTGTTGTTGTTGACGCGAATGCTGTGCGCTTTCGACGGGACCGATGCACGCGGTACATAGCAATTGCTATTGCACCAAGCCAAATTGCTGTCATGTGCTGCTGCGCGCAATTCGTGCAATCCAGTTTCTGCCTGCAATGTTGAAGAGCAAACCAACTGCTATGCACATTAAGCCAAGTGGCGTACTCAGAAGAAAAGTTCTGGTGTGAGATTGTCGAGTGATGACCCACATGCAGATGACGAATGGAATCCACGACAACACTGAAGTTGACAAACGAATTTGGGCGGTTTGCGCGCGGCGCTCGAGTGCAATGTGTTCGCGTTCACGCAAGATGGACGCGCTTTTTTCCAGGGTGTTGGCAATGCCGTAGCCGCCATTACTAGCAACTGCCAATGTTCGCGCTGCTAATGCAACATCTGCAGTCCAATTTGTAGGAGTGGTATCAGCAATGGCGTTGGCCAATGAGTGCCCACGAATGCAGTGCACCGCAATGGGTTCTGTCCACCACGCAAGGTTGGGGAAGCGTTCGGCGGTGTTAACGAATGCCAACGTGAGTGAATACCCACTGTGAACTTCTCGGGCAATGGCATCAAGCATGTCAGCTACTGAGCCAAGGTTGTGCGGAACTTGCGTATTCGATTGAGGTGAAGCACCGAGCAGCCGGTTGAGCAACCAGCGGCGTGTCCACCACTTCGACAGCGTGAAGTGAGCAACAAGCCACACCGCCACACCGAAACTAAGTGACCCAAGCACGATGAAGAACATGTCAGTGACTCGGTTCATTGAATGTTTACTCTCGTGCGAATGCTGGGAAGCACTTCACCTCCGTTGAACAGGTGCCGCACCTGGCCTGAAAACAATGATGGAACTTCAACGACTTCACTGACAAAGCGGCGACCAGTCCTGTCACGCGAAACATGCACCACCATGTCAATTGCCGAACCAATGTGATCTCCAATGATTTCACGATTCCATTGCGGGCAGTGTTGCAACATGAGTGATTCAATTCGCTGTAATGCCTGTTGCGCGGTGTGCGCATGGCAGGTAGATAACGAACCTGGGTGACCGGTGTTTAGTGCCGACAACATGTCCACTACTTCGGACCCACGAATTTCGCCAATGACGATGCGGTCGGGGCGTAGGCGAAGCGCGGTACGCACGAGATCGGTCATGTTCACGCCAGTTAGGCCCTCTGGAGTGGTGGGGCGAGTTTCTAGTTGCACTGCGTTTGGCACCGCAATTACGAGTTCGCGTACGTCTTCAATGGTGACGATTCGTTCGTTTGGCTGCATGTGTGAACACAACACATTGAGTAACGATGTTTTGCCACTTCCTGCCTTGCCCGATACCACAATGTTGCATCGAGTACGAACGGCATGAAGCAACAGTTCGGCAACGGATTCCTCTGCAAAATGTTGCAACGTGAGTGTTTCTTGCGTGAACTTTCGGATGCTGACACACGTGCCATGTGGGCTGACAGGTGGAATGACTGCACACAACCGAGACCCATCGCGCAGTCGTGCGTCCACAATTGGCGACACGCGGTCGAGGCGTTTGCCGAGTGGAAGCAAAATGCGTTCCACAATTGCGTGTAATTCACCAGGGTGCAGTTCGCCCATGTACTTCATACCTGTGCGGTCTTCAATGAACACCGAAGTTTCGTTATTCACCATGACTTCGGTGATATGTGGAGAAGCAAAGTGTGTTGCTAGCGAGCCCAGTTCGTCATGCAACATGTGCAAGATGCTGCGACAACATGGTGGGAATGCGACTAGCAAGCAAGCCTGCATCGACACACCGAGCGATGGTTGGGTCGAGGGGTAGTTCAACTAACACTGGCGCACCAACCACCGATTCCACATCGCGTTTGCCAAGCGATCGACCCGGCTCGTTGATGAGCACAATGCCATGTGGTTTTACGGAAAGGTGTGCAGCCTTGCGTAGCGCGAGATAGCACGGGCGAATGACCAGTAGCGATGTGGTGGCGTTATTGATGAGCTGCGGGACGTGTCCACTTCCCGCATCGACCACCGTGAGTTCATGTGAAGTATCGAGTTCGGTAGCAAGTGTGTTGCAGTGCTCGGCGGTCAGGTCGTGGTGCATCAGCGGGCCGGTGCCTCGAGGAAGTAACGACACGCGCGCTGTGACCGGAATTTGCAACGACTGAATTGGTGCGCGTTGAGGTTGCTGCAACCAATTGGTGACGCCTTCGCCAGATGGTTCGGCAATGCCGAGCGCCGATGGAATGTCGCCCGCTATGTCCACAATGCGCACTGCTGCGTTATTGCGTTGCGCAAGTGTGAGCGCCAGTGCCGCAGTAACCACCGTGGTTCCACTGCCACCCTTTAATGACCAACAAACAATCACATGTCCCCCTTCAGCCGGCAGGTGCCGGGTGTACGCGGGGATGTGTGCGCTAGTTGCGCAGTTGGACTGCCAATTCTGCTGCCACGCGCGCATTGTTTTCTGCAAGTGACAAGTTGGCAACCACGCTGGTGCCAGAAGTTGCCGCAGCAATTGCACCAAGAACAAACGGCGTCACTGCCGGCCCAACAATTCCTGCCTTGGCAGTGGCGGCAAGTGAATCTTCAATAATTTTGTCGATGGTGTTCTTGTCGAGGGAATCGGCGAGTGGAACGGGAACACACGCAAGGATGCCACCAGTGCGGCCAAGCGCACGATGCGCACGTGTGTAACTGGCAAGTTGTTGCACCGTGTCGACGCGAGCAGGAATTGGCAACCCACTTGAGTGCACCGTGAAGGCAGGGAATTCATCGCATGCCAAACCAACTACTGGAACACCGAGGGTTTCTAAGTATTCAAGTGTGCGCGGAAGGTCAAGAAATGATTTTGCTCCGGCACATACGGTGACTACTGGGTGTGCAGCGAGCGCGCCCAAGTCTGCGCTGATGTCGCCATGTAGTTGCACGTCACGATGCACGCCGCCAATTCCGCCTGTTGCAAACACACCAATTCCTGCGCGTGCAGCGAGAAGCAACGAGGCAGACACCGTTGTTGCGCCAACGTTCCACTGCTGAGCGATGGCCAACGCAAGCTCGCGCTCTCCGGCTTTTTTGGCTGGTCCAAGAATGCGCTCGTGCTCGCTTTCGTTCAAGCCAACACGTGCAACACCGTCGATAACGGCAGTAATGGCAGGAACAGCACCAGCTTTGCGAATGGCTGCAATGCAACTCGACAACGCCTGCGCGTTAGCAGGCGATGGCAAACCAAGGTTGGAAAAAATGGTGGATTCAAGAGCAACTACCGCGCCATTGCTGGCAAGCGTGTCACGAACTTCAGTGGAAATGGAAATGGTGGTCATGGTGATTCCTATTGTTGAGACGTGTTGAGTGTTGCACCAGGCGATTGCAGCACACGCGAAGCCACAGCGTGGCCGTGTGCAACTGCATTCGTAATGTTTTTGGTTTGTGCGTAATGCGGCAAGAAACCAGCGGCGAATGCATCGCCAGCACCGGTGGTATCCACGATGTTGGCCACAGGGGTTACGGCAACTTCGGTGGTGGTGCCGTCGTGTTGCACCGCAATTACCGGCAGTGGGCCTTGCTTAATGACGGTGAGTGCAGCGCCAGCCATTGGCATTTTCGCGCCTAAGCCAAGAACTTTTGCTTCGTCCTCATTACACAAAAACACATGTGGCTGAAGCGTTTGGATGACTGTGCGATATCGGTTTGTTCCGTATTGTGTGAGCACCGATGACGAAGACGCATCAATTGAAACGATGGCGCCCATTGAGCGTGCCGCATTGATGTAGTGCACACATGTTGACGCAAGTGGTTCGTCGGTAAGCGAGTAGGTGGGCACATGCAAAATGCTCACATCGTTCATGAGCATTCCGTCGAAGTGCGCAAGGTGCGATGCAACACCACGGTCGGTAAGAAATGATCGCTGACCATTTGGTTGCACCAACACCACGATGCTGCCTGTGCGGCCATCGGCAATTACCTGCACATCAACGCCAGAATCGTGCAACACTTCGCACAACTGCGAGCCAAGGCGATCGTGTCCAACCTGTCCAATGAAACGTGATGGTGTTCCCGTAAGCGCGGCGAACATGCTGACGTTGGCAGCACTTCCACCACGAGTGCGGCGAATGACCGATTCGGTGTCGCTACCGATATTCAGTTCGGTGTTTAGCCACACCACTACATCTTCAACGAGGTCACCAATCGTGCACAGCACGGGCGATGCAGTTCTTGCTTAAACCGAAAGTAGGTCGCGTGCGCCAGTGTCACTTGATGGGTGACGCAGCTTGCTCATTGCGCGCGCTTCAATTTGACGAATGCGCTCGCGGGTGAGGTTGAATGCTTCGCCAACTTCTTCAAGTGTGCGTGGCTCGCCGCGGTCTAGACCGAAACGAAGCGCAAGAATTTCGCGTTCACGCTGATCGAGTGGAGCAAGCAGTCGCGAAATTTCTTCCGGCAACAATGCAGTTGCAGCAACTTCGAACGGTGATTCGGCTGCGCGGTCTTCAACAACGTCACCCAATTCGGCATCACCGTCTTCACGCAATGGCTCTGACAACGAAAGTGGCTCGGCAGCAAAACGCAATGCCTCGGTCACTTTGTCTTCTGGCATCTCGACTTCTTTTGACAACTCGGCAAGAGTTGCTGGACGACCAAACTTGAGCTCGAGGCGCGAGCGCGCCTTTTGCAAACGTGCAAGCGTGTCGCCGGCATGGACTGGGAGGCGAATGGTGCGACCCGTGTTTGCGATGCCGCGAGTAATGGCTTGACGGATCCACCACGTTGCGTATGTAGAGAATTTGAAACCCTTGCGCCAGTCAAACTTTTCTACGGCGTGCATCAAACCCAAGTTGCCTTCTTGAATCAAGTCAAGAAGTGGCAAACCTGATGCCTGATATTTTTTGGCGATCGAAACAACAAGGCGCAAGTTGGATTGCACGAACTGA
>JBEGVD010000057.1:0-6115 GCA_041178585.1 Actinomycetota bacterium | reverse complement strand
CGGTCAGTCGCGTATCAAGTGCGGTGTTGTTTGCACGACCGTGTTGAACACCTTCGCGAGTCAACACTGCCGAAACCGATTCGGTCATCGCATCCGGACAAACAATGGCTACGTTGCCACCCTTAACGTTTTCCATCATCAATCGTGTCTGAGCAACGACATCGTCAAGCAACCGTTCTGCCGAAGATGATCGAACAATGTCTGGCCCAAACTCGCCCTCGCGCACGGACTGCGGCGGAACAAGCGACGGTGCCGCAACTGCCAACACTTTGTCGGCAAGCGCCATGATCTGCGCAGGAATGCGATACCCAACAGACAAGTTGATGATCTTTGCTTCCTTCTTTTTCGGCAGGTAATGCAACAGGTCCTGCCAGTCGTTTGGTGCGAATGCTCCTGTTGCCTGCGCCAAGTCGCCCACCACCGTCATCGCTCCATTGAGCGAACGCCTATTCATCATGCGCAATTGCATTGGAGTGAGGTCTTGCACTTCGTCAATGATGATGTGCCCATACAGGCGCATTTCATCTGTCTCATCAATTCGACCGCTTTTGCGAGGTCGGGGACCAATCAACGACAGCACTTCATCGAGCAGTGCAACATCGCTTTCAGCCCAATGCACTTCAGCCAGTGATGCACTGCGTTCACGAACCAGCAATGGCCATTCGTGTTCTTTCAACACATCTTGTGCTGCAGAGCGCACCAGTGCTCGTGAACCATACAAATCGTGCAGTACTTCGCTGGGGCTCAGCACCGGCCACATGCGAATAATTGCTGCGCGGAATTCTGGAATGTCACGCAGGCTGTCGCGTAATGCCTCAAGATCAATTTCTTCACGCTTACTCGTTGCAGCCATTGCCGCTACCACTTCGGTTTCTACCCATCGTGCCGCAGCATTGTGTCGGCGATAACGACGACGTGCATCACGAATAATGCGGGACGACTCGGTCACTCGAAGTCGCAAGTATTCGGCACCAAATGGAATCACCAAGTCTTCGCGCAATGGACGTTCGCGATCGCGCACCGCAGCAGCGATGAACTTCGACATGCGAATGTCGCCCTTTACGTGTTTCGTATCGTCGTCTTCAACAAGACCAACACGGTGGCCAGGCACAAGGTCGGCAAGCACCACTTGTTGCACGCCTGCTTCACCAAGCGAAGGAAGTACCTGTTCGATGTATCGCAAGAACACTCGGTTAGGCCCGACAACTAAGACGCCTTGATCTTCAAGTGGGAACCGATAGGTGTACAACAAATACGCAGCGCGGTGCAGAGCGACAACTGTTTTTCCTGTTCCTGGTCCGCCTTGCACAACCAACACGCCGCTTTGCGGTGCGCGAATGATTTGGTCTTGTTCTGACTGAATGGTGGCAACAATGTCGCCGAGTTGTCCGGTGCGACCACGCGACAACGCGGAAATGAGTGTGCTGTATCCGCGTAGTCCGGTGCCGTCGTGTTTCACTCCGGCTTGCGGGTCGCCACCTAAACCCTCGTCATGACCAAGGCCTAAGTGACCTTCGCCGAACAACTCATCTTCAATACCTTGCAACTGTTGACCCTGCACTGAAAAGTGACGGCGCCGAGCAAGACCCATAGTCTCGCGACCAGTCGCACGATAGAACGGTTCGGCAACAGGTGCCCGCCAGTCCACCACGACCGGTTCGCGCGCTTCATCGGCAACCGCCAAGCGACCGATATGAAAGCTTTCAATTTCGTCAGGTGTTTCAGCAATGCGATCAATCCGACCAAACACCAGCGCCGCATCACCCAAGTCCAATGTGGTTAGGCGCTGCAGCAACTGCTCGTCAAAAGCATTGCGCTCGTAGCGAGCCTGAAAGGTGCCACCCGTATTGGCCTCGTTCAGGTCGCGAATACGCCAAGCGTCCTTGCGGCTCTTGTCCAGGCAGGCGTAGGCATGGTCGATATAGGCCTGCTCGGCGGGAAGGTCTGGGTGTTGTTGGCTCATTTTGGGGCTCATCAACTCTACCGTCAGAACCCAACCGCCGATTTTTGAAATTTCCACATTTTTGGCAGTATCCACATACACATTTCGTCCACATCACTATTGACCATTCCTGCATCGGCGGAGGCAGACATGTCCAAATCATTCATGCGGTATTTGCGCGTTGCGCTACCAGCGGTCGTTCTTGCAACAAGTTGTGCGACACCAAGCGATGAACTCACCTTCACCACCACGGTGTCAACACTGTCAGGGCCGGTTACTTCAACTTCGACAACCATCGCAGCTAGTGAACGCATTGAGTCTGTAGTAGCCAGCAACACCGACACCGTCAATCAGGTTGTGCGCGACTTCGGGCGCATTTACGAAGAACGCGCGCAATGTGGCAGAACTCCCGAACGATGCCCGGTTAACAAAATGGCCGTGAACGGCAGTCCGCTGTTCAACTCGCTGACGGAAATCATGAATGAGCGAATTGTCGGAAACCTGTATACGCGCAGAGATGCAGGAAAGTTGCGTGTGCGTATTGAATCGGTGGAAATAATCGACACCAATCGCGCAACCGTGCACACATGCATCTTTGACTCGGTAGTGCTGTTCGATTCTGGTCAGATCGACGGCGCTGCCGACGACATCGTGTTTGACGATTCGGTCATTTCGGCATTCATGGTGTGGAGCGTGCAATTTGACCACGGCACATGGAAGTGGGTTTCTTCCACAGCCACACAACGAAAGATTGGAGGAGACATATGTGGATTCGCAAACTGACGACCGCAACCATTGTCATATTCATTAGTGCGCTGCCACATGAGGTGCATGCGGGCGACTCGATTGGTGGCAGTTCAACCAGCAATGCCGGCGTCGATGGCAACCAAATCATGGCGGGTATTCAATACGGTGCAGCACCTGGAAGTTCAAGTGCTTCAGAAGATTGCGAATGGTCACTAGCAATTCCCCACGATGCACACTCGGGTAATCAGACAATGGTGCAAAAAGTTTCTGGCGGCATCAACTATCGCCTCTTCGAATACACCTGTCTCGACCGCACGCCCGCAACAACTTTCCATTGGATTCCACAAGTGTCCACCACCCAACTTGCACAACAAGCAGCATCGGTGGTGTACGACAACATTCCCGCACCTTGGGGAAACTTTGCACCACCTGCTCAGCGTGGTGTCGTGAAATTAGGAACATGGTTTTGGGTGAACCCGTTGATGTGGGTTCCAATTAGCGCAACAGCAGGCGTGCCAACGCCCGCTGGATACATTTCAGTCACCACAACAGCAACTCCGAAGAAACTCATTCTTGATCCAGGTGATGGAGCGCTCGGCTCCGGACCAGTTACATGCGACGGTCCAGGTCTTCCATGGATAGAAATTTTTGGAGATCGCATGAGTAGCAAATGCATGTACACCTATTCCCACTCGTCATCGATGCATCCATCTGGAGCATTCCCCGCAAAGCTTTCGGTGCAGTGGCACGTCTCGTACACCACAAATTTTGGTGCGCGTGGAACCATTGGCGACTTTACGTTTGCCGCAAGTCATCAATTGGTTATTCGCGAAGTGCAGGCTTTGGTTACCAACTAGACATCAGTTGCTGCAATAGCTCCAGATTTTGCATCAAGCACTCGAAGCAAATCTGATGGCGCAACCTCCAAGTCGAGGCCACGACGACCGCCACTGACAAAAATGGTGGGAAAATCAAGTGCCGATGCATCAATAACGGTGAAGAGTTTTTTCTTCTGACCAAATGGGCTTATGCCGCCGACAACGTAACCAGTAATCCGTTGAGCGTCGTTGGCGGGCACCATTTCACAGCGCTTCACCCCAAGAACGAGTGCAAGCGACTTCAATGACAATTGAGAACTCACGGGAACAATGGCAACAACTGCCGATTGTTCCGATTGCGCGAGCAGAGTCTTAAACACTCGCGATTCATCTACGCCAAGGGCATGTGCTGCAGCCCTTCCATACCCAAGTTCCTCGGCATCAACAAGTTCGTGATCAAAGGCGTGAACGGTGAACTCAATGCCACTTCGCTCAAGCATCACCATGGCTGGAGTTGCACCTTTCATCGCCTTCTCAGCATACGAATATTGGGTTTATTGAGTAGGAACGGGGGTACTTGCCTGACACACTGAAGGGTCGCTCATAGCGGCAATACAGACTTCGAAAAGGACCCAACATGCCAGTCAGCAATTCTCGCGACACCATTTTGCTTGAACGTCGTTACGCGGCAGTGTTCACCACCATTACTGATGAATCAATTGCCAAACTTGCAGCCGCAGTTGACGACAAATTGCGCGACGCTCTTGCCAAAGTGCTTGCTCTTCCAGCAGGAACATTTGACGATGCAGCAAATGTCGCACCAAAAGTTCGCGAGGCAATGAAAGCTCGTAAGGCCTACCTCGACACCGGCGTGTTGTTCGGTGAAGCCGCAACCGAGAAAGCCATTGAAGTTCTTGGTGACAAGTCGGAAGACCCAAGCCTCGAAGACTTGAACAACGTATTGCCAGCACTCATCGAAGAGTTCAGCCTTGATGCATGCCGTCTCATGGCGGTGCAGTTTTCAGTTTCACTTGGCGGATTCCGCAAGCTTGTAAACACCGACACACGCTTTGCTATTCCTTCAACAGGCAACGCACCAGTTGCTGCCGCAGTTGCACCAACAAAAGATGCAGCGACACAAGAAGAGAAGAAGCGTGCTCGTGCAGAACGCAAAGAAAAAGACAAAGCCGCACGCGCACAAGCAGAGGCTCAACGTCGTATCGCCCGCGGTCGCGCATAGGTAAGTGCCATGACTCTTCGCCTTGCCAACCTCAAAGGTCGCGCGCAGTTCATTGTTGGCGATATTGCTTCGCCACGCGCAATTGATGTCGCCACTGCCAGCAACAATTCATTGTCAGCAGACCCAATGCTGTGCTTTGCACATTGGGATTCGTTAAAGAAACTCGCAGCAACACTTGATGCAAGCACAGGTTCACCTGTTGCCATTGCAGATCTTTCGTGCCCAGTACCGCAGCCACGCCAGATGTTTGCGGTTGGTCTGAACTATCGCCAACACGCTGCAGAAATGGGAAGCCCATTGCCGCCGCTTCCTTTGGTATTCGCAAAATTCCAAAGTTCGCTGAACTCCCCAACTGGCAACATCGAGATCTTGAGCGACACCGTTGACTACGAGTCGGAACTTGTCATCATTGTTGGCAAAGGTGGTCGACATATCGATGAGGCCGTTGCATGGGACCACGTTGCTGGTCTGTGTGTTGGCCAAGACGTTTCTGATCGCGGTCTGCAATACATGGGCTCACCACCGCAGTTCAGTTTGGGCAAGAGCCGCGTTGGTTACTCGCCAATCGGACCATGGGTCACCGACATGTCAAACAACGACAAGCGCGATGACTTGCAACTTGGTTGCACCGTGAATGGTGAACAGCGTCAAGACACGCACACCAGTGACATGATCTTTGGAATCGCTCACATCGTTGCGTACATGTCCACCATTGTTGAACTGTTTCCTGGCGACGTTATATATACGGGTTCGCCATTCGGCGTGGGCCATGGCCGCAAGCCACAGTTGTACCTAAAGCCTGGCGATGTAGTGGAAACCACGCTTGAAGGCGTTGGCACGATCACCAACCGCTGTATATAAATTTCACCCCTCACATACGAGATAGATTTCTCGTATGAATTCGGGGAAAACCACCGTCATCACTGGCGGAACTGTTGTCGATGGATCGGGTCAACCGGCTCGTCGTGCGGACGTTGCCTTTGTTGATGGTGTGATCACCGAGGTTGCTGCACCAGGCGAAATTTCAACTGCACATGCGCATCAGCACGTTAAGGCTGATGGACTAATCGTCACCCCGGGCTGGGTCGATGTGCACACGCATTACGACGCGCAAGCCACATGGGACCCATGGATGACACCAAGCAGTTGGCATGGTGTAACTACTGCAGTCATGGGTAACTGCGGAGTTGGATTTGCACCAGCAGTTCCCGAACGCCATCAATGGCTCATTGAACTGATGGAAGGTGTTGAAGATATTCCTGGTTCGGCAATGGTCGAAGGAATTACATGGGAGTGGGAGTCGTTCCCCGAATATCTCAACGCACTTGAACGCAAGCCCCACGTCATTGATTTCGGAACACAAATTGC
>JBEGVD010000056.1:0-5910 GCA_041178585.1 Actinomycetota bacterium | reverse complement strand
CGTTTTCGGCACGTAACACCATTTTCCAAATGTCGGGAACAAAACTGAAAGACGTTGATGGACCAGAAGTTCCTACATCATTCATTCTCATCGTTCCGCTTTTCCACGTAACGGGTTGTGTTCCTGTAATGCTCAGCTGTTTCGTTGCCGGTTTGAAACTGGCCATCATGTACAAGTGGGATCCGGAAAAGGCGCTTGAAATGATTGAGCGCGAACAAATCACGAACTTTGTTGGTGTTCCAACACAAAGTTGGGACTTAGTGAACTCACCGGCTTTCGAAAAGTACGACACCTCAAGCCTGCGCGCAGTAGGTGGCGGTGGTGCTCCTTCGCCAACATCACTCGTTGGCAAAGTAAACGACAAAGTGAAGAACGGCAACCCACAACTTGGTTACGGCATGACCGAAACCAATGCGTTCGGACCAGCAATTACGGGTTCTGACTACTTGTCGCATCCAACCAGCACGGGACGTGCATCGTGGCCGATGATGGTTGAAGTTCGTGATGAAAACCTGAAGCCAGTGCCAACAGGGCAGTCGGGTGAAATTTGGTTCTTTGGCCCGATGCTCATTCGTGGTTACTGGAACCGTCCTGATGCAACTGCTGAAACCATCGTCGATGGTTGGTTGCGCTCAGGCGACTTGGGTCGCCTTGATGCCGACGGTTACGTCTACGTTGAAGACCGCGTGAAGGACATGATTCTTCGTGCTGGCGAAAACGTGTACGGCGCGGAAGTTGAAAGCGCCATTTACGAACACCCAGCGATTCACGAGGCTGCTGTGTTCGGCGTTCCGCATGAGCGCTTGGGCGAAGAAGTCGGCGTGGCCATTTTGGTGAACGACGGCATGACCCTGACCCCTGAAGAACTCTGGGCATTCCTCGACGTAAAGATCGCAAAGTTCAAGATTCCTACCCAGGTGGTCATCATGTCCGAACCGTTGCCACGCAACGCCGCCGGCAAGTTCTTGAAGCGTGAGCTGCAGCAGCACGTGGTGAAAGGCACCCTGAAGGCCACCAGCCGCTAAGCCCGAATGCACTAGGGTTTCCCCACGTGCCACCTATCGACATCACCCGTGGCGACGGGGTTCGCTACGACGTCGTAGCCATTGGCAATGCCTTGGTCGATGTGATTGCTGCAGTTCCCGATGAATTTTTGGTGAACGAAGAAGTGGTCAAAGGTTCAATGACGCTGGTGGATGCGGAGCGTTCTGCGCACCTATATTCACGCATTAGTAACCCAACACAAACCAGCGGTGGCTCTGCGTCGAATACTGCTTACGGACTTGCAAGTCTTGGTGGTCGTGCTGGTTTCATTGGCAAAATTGCCCACGATGAATTGGGCAAAGTGTTTGGTGACGACATGGACAAAGTTGGCGTTGGCTTTCATCCTGGCACCAATGGTTCCACCGAGCCGACAGGCCGCTGCATCATCGCCGTAACGCCCGATGGCCAGCGCAGCATGAGCACATTCCTCGGAGCAGCATCGCTGCTTGACCCAGACGACATCTCTAAGGAAGCCGTGCAATCGGGCGCCGTGTTGTTTCTTGAGGGCTATTTGTTTGACCGCGACGATGCGAAAGCTGCATTCAAAGTGGCATCAAAATATGCACACGAGGCTGGCCGCAAAGTTGCACTCACGCTTTCAGACTCTTTTTGTGTAGACCGCCACCGCGAAGACTTCCTTGATCTCATTTTGAATGACATCGACGTATTGTTCTGCAATGAATTTGAACTGCAGTCGCTATATCAAACGACTTACGAAGAAGCGCTAGAGCAATTACGCAATGATTGTGAATTTGGTGCGGTCACACGCGATAAGCGTGGTTCAGTAGTCATCAACGGTCACGACTTGGTGCACATCGAACCCGAACCAGTGGAGCGAGTTGTCGACGCAACGGGCGCGGGCGACCAGTATGCAGCGGGTTTCTTGTATGGCTTCACACGTGGCATGGCAATTGAGCATTGCGGCCGCTTGGGATCGCTTTCGGCTTCAGAAGTGATTACGCACGTTGGTCCACGTCCGCTCGTGCCCCTCAGCACGCTCATTCCCGAGCATCTACGCTCGTAGTTATGGCTAGCAACGAGCACGACAACCTCACGGTTTTAGGTACAACGGTTCGCACTCCAATCGATCATGTTGAAGTGTTTCCTGCTCCCGCAGACGTCACCCTTGTGCGCTTCACCAGCGACGAAGTGTCGTCAATTTGCCCGGTAACCGCTCAACCCGACATAGCAACGGTGGTTATTGAATACAGTCCTGACAAGTTCTGCATCGAGTCAAAGTCGTTGAAGCTGTACCTATGGCGCTTCCGCAACATGGCAGTGTTTGCAGAGGCACTTGCTGCCGAAATTGCCAACGAAGTCATGACTACGGTGAAGCCTCACTGGGTGAAGGTGCAACTCACTCAACACCCGCGCGGCGGTATTGAAGTGCACGCAGTTGCCGAACGCAACCGCTGATTAGTTTTCGTCGGCAGGAACAAACGAAAGTTTCAGATCGCCAAGCTTTACCAACGTTGAAGCAACCCATGCACCAAGTACGCCAAAGTGTTCGTCTAGCACCTTGCTCGCACCATCAATGAGGGTTTCTTCGGCCAATTCATATTGGCCCTCGTAAGTAATTTCAAGCGCGTAGTCGGCAGTTCGTTCCCCATGGGTTGGGTGGCTGATTTCGATCGTGATGTTGTCGCGCTCTAACTGCTCGGCACCAATTGAGGGGCTGTGTGTCGCGGCAATGCTGTCAACAACTGAGGGAACGGGTTGTTCCGCCAGACGCTGAATACGAAACACCACTTCTATTTCAATTGCCGGCTGTTGATCAATTTCTTCTTCGATGTACCACTGCCTGTAGGTGGCCTGACTCCAACTTGGCCAGTTCAGCGTGATGTGTGCAACAACGCGAGGCGGCAAGCCTTCGCCTGGCAGGCCGTAGGTGGTTTCCCACACTAAGTCACCAAGCAAAATGTCGGACTGGAAGTGTTCTTCGAATGCCTGGCGTTCAAGGTAGGCGTTGCTGAATGCGTCGCGAAGTGCGCCAATTGCATCGGTAAACACGTGGTCGAGCATGCGTATTTAGGGTACTCGCTAACCTTGAGCCATGTCTTTGGTCCTTCTTGAAATTGCAGATGGTGTTGCCACAATCACACTGAATAACCCAGACGAGCGCAACACCATGACCGCGCCAATGGTGGCGGAAATTGTTGCTGCGATGGACCGCATTGAAAATGACCCTACGGTTGGTGCGCTTGTAGTTACCGGCACTGCACCGGCATTTTGCGCCGGCGCCAACTTGGGCAATTTGGCCGAGGCCGATGGCGAATCGCTTGGAGTTATTTACGAAGGTTTCTTGCGCATTGCTCGTAGCCCGTTGCCAACGATTGCAGCAGTGAATGGTGCAGCGGTTGGCGCAGGAATGAACCTTGCGCTCGGTTGTGATGTGCGCATTGCAGCACGACGTGCAAAGTTTGATACGCGCTTTTTACAGTTGGGCATTCATCCAGGTGGTGGGCATACATGGATGTTGCGTCGAATTGTTGGACCACAAGTTGCTTCGGCTGCTGTGTTGTTCGGCGAGATTTACGATGGTGCAGAAGCAGAACGCGTTGGCCTTGCTTACAAGTGTGTAGACGACGACATGTTGCTCGCCACCGCACATGAATTGGCAAAACGCGCAGCAAGTGCACCACGCGAATTGGTCATCGAAACCAAGAAGACCATCTCCGCAATGGCAGACGTGGATACCCACCCAGAAGCGGTAGCTCGTGAACTGACCCCTCAATTGTGGAGTACTCGCCAGCCTTGGTTCGCCGAGCGCCTCGCTGCGTTGCAGGCCAAGATCAGTAAGAAATAAGGCTTCTAGCCACATACAGGTCGCTGACTTGCGACCTTCGTCGATAGGTGTATGTTGGCATCAGTAAGACCTAGCTAGTGGATTTCGTCAGTGTCAAGAGCACAGAAGGCGGGGGAAGCAATGAGCAAGCGTCACGATCACCGAACAACGGTGTTTCCACCAAGGGTGGAACTTCGGGCACACGCCCACAATGAACGTCACCGAGTGAATTCAGAATTGCACTTGGCGGCAAACATGGTGAGCCATGGTGTTGAACCCGAAGATGTGAATGAACCAGGCATCGCCTGGAAAGGAATGCATCATCACGATGCGGAAATTGGACGCGAGCAATCGCGTCGCCGAGAAATTAAGCATTGGAAAACAAAAGCCTGGAAACGACGCAAAGTTGCACGCAAGCAACGTGCGTTAGAAATAGAGCGCCTACGCGAAGTTGCGTAGCAATTTATAGCCAGGCTGCGCAGAGTTCGTCGCGGCGTGTTTGCCACTCTTCAATGGTAAATCCGTAGCGCACGTGATCTTCCCAGATTCCATTTATTTCAAGGAACCGCTCGGCGATACCTTCATGCCGCAGTGCAAGTTTCTCGACAACACGATGGCTGGCTGAGTTACGTGGAATGATGCACACTTCAACGCGGTGCAAGCGAAGCTCGTCGAATGCAAACTTGGAAAGCACTAACACCGCTTCCGACATGTAGCTGTTGCCAGCTTTCGCTTCGTCTATCCAGTAACCGATGGTGCCACACTGCATGGCGCCACGCACAACACCGTTTAGGTTTACTTCGCCCGCAAACTCGTTGTTGACGAACAGGCCGAGGCAATATGCGTTTCCCGCAAGTCGTTCTCTGTCACGTGCAGCACAGCGGTTGGTGAATGCATCACGGCTTTTCGCTGGGTCGGGTGAAGTAATGAGAGGCATTGGCTCCCACTTCGTGAGCCATTCTCCATTGCGCAAGCGAACTTCGCTCCAGGCTTCAAAATCGGTGGCAACGAGCGGGCGCAACATGATGCGCCGACCGAACAAGCGAAGTGGGCCGTTCGAGGAAATAACTCCTGCAGGGTGGCCCATGGGTCGCGAGTAGCCGCTCATGAAAGCTTCAATTCGTCTCGTACCAATCCGTCTAGCAAGTTATTCACCGACACCATGATTTCAGGAATTCGCAACTTGCGCATAACTCCGACCAACACGCAGCATCCGCCCACAATGACGTCGGCGCGATCGGCTGGCAGGCCAGGGTTGAACTTGCGATCGGCGAGCGTTTCTGTGGCAAGTGTTCGAAACACTTCTTCTACGTTCTCGCGAGTCATGCGTGCGCCGTGCAGTGCGGTGGCGTCAAATTCTTGCAGCCCAATTTCTACTGCGGCAATGGTGACGATGCTGCCGGCAACGCCAACGACGCGTGTGGCATTCAGAACTTCTGGGTGATCGCGAATGAGGTCGTCCATGAAGTCGGTAACGAAACCAATGGCATTCGTCAGTTCTTCTGGGCGAGGTGGGTCGTGGTGCAAATGGCTTTCGGTAAGCACAACAGTGCCAACAGGAAAGCTCACGGCGTGGTGCAATGTTTTCTCGCCGATCATGATTTCGGTGCTGCCACCGCCAATGTCTACGACGAGTGTGATGCCCTCGTGCGCAGGTAGGTGAGAGAGAGCGCCCGAGTATGCAAGTCGACCCTCTTCGGTGCCCGCGATGATGAGTGGACGGGTTCCGAGCACCGCTTCTGCTTGATCCAAAAACACTGCTGCATTAGTTGCGCGACGACATGCCTCGGTGGCGGTCACGCGAATTGCTCCCACTTCATGTTGTTTGATGAGGTCTGCGTAATTCTGAAGTCGTGAAATGGTTCGCGCAATGGCTTCTTCGCTCAGCATGTTGTTTTGTATAACTCCGCGGCCAAGTCCAGTTACGTGCACTTCGCGCACGATGTCGTTGCCTTGCGCGTCGGCAATCAGCAAGTTGGTGGAGTTGGTGCCAATGTCAATTGCGGCAACAGGCATCGCGGTTGCACGAATGTATGAACTGCGACTGATGCTCAGTTTTTCGGCAACCCAATCACCAACGG
>JBEGVD010000055.1:0-2646 GCA_041178585.1 Actinomycetota bacterium | reverse complement strand
CCTACCCAACAGGAGGCGGTTCGTATGTTGTTTCCCGCGAGAACCTTGGAAAATACCCGTCGCTCGTTGCTGGTGGGTCAATGCTTACCGACTACATCCTTACAGTTGCAGTGTCAGTTTCGGGAGGTGTTGCCGCAATCATCTCTGCGTTTAGCCATCTAGCGCCTTATCGCGTTCATATGGCTGTTGGCTTCGTTGTGCTCATCACTCTCGCCAACCTTCGCGGGCTTAAAGAGTCAGGATCACTTTTTGCTCCGCCTACATACCTCTACATCATTTGCCTTTTTGGACTGATTATCTATGGTCTGTTTCGAGTCTTCATCCAAGACCTTGGTCCAATTCCACACACAGACCCCTTTGAAAATGAACTCTTAAGTGGATCAAACACGGTCACATTGTTTTTTTTCCTCAAGGCATTTTCCTCCGGAGCAGTTGCGCTTACCGGCGTAGAAGCAGTTGCCGACGGAGTTCCTGCGTTCAAGAAATCTGAATCCAAAAATGCATCGCGTGTACTTATCTGGATGGCTGCCATTCTTGGTTCAAGCTTCTTTGGCCTCAGCATTCTGGCGCAACACATCAAGCCACTGGCAGACGAGGAAGGCAACATTTCGCAAACTGTTCTCGCCCAAATGGCGGAACATGTTTATGGAGGCAGGAATATTTTCTTCTTCATCACCCAGTTTGCAACCTTTGGAATTTTGATTCTTGCTGCCAACACCGCTTATGCGGACTTCCCTCGACTCTCGTCGATCATCGCAAAAGACAACTACATGCCTCGCCAGTTCATGAACCGTGGTGACCGCTTGGTTTTTTCGAACGGAGTGATTTTTCTTGGACTTGCCGCGATCACGCTCATTGTTGTGTTTAGCGGACAAGTAACGCTGCTTATTCCGCTCTATGCAGTAGGTGTGTTTACCGGTTTCACACTCAGCCAGACAGGAATGGCTGTTCGAAACTACAAACTTCGTGAATCTGGTTGGCTGTTTAAAACAGTTGTCTCGGCATTTGGCGCCACGACCACTGCATTTGTCGCCGGAATTGTTGTCGTGGTCAAGTTCACCGATGGTGCATGGATCCCTGCCGTGGTCATCCCGACGCTTGTTATTTCATTTAAAGCAGTAAACAAGCACTACACCAGAGTTCGGTCATACCTACAACCAACAGATGGTTACGTTGCACCATTCCGAACACACACTGTTGTTGTTCTCGTGGGTTCGGTGAATCAAGGAGTACTTCAGGCAGTGCGCTACGCACAAGGCCTTCGCCCTGACAGGCTCCTCGCGCTATCCGTCATCGAAAACTCTGACGATCGTCAACGACTGCAAGATCAATGGGATAAATACGGTTTGTCGATCGAGCTTGACACCATTGTTTCTGAGTACCGCGACCTCACTGAACCGATTTTGAATCGCATCAACGAATTAGACAACCTAGATAGCGATGACCTGATCACCGTGATCATTCCAGAGTTCGTGACCAGCATTCGTTCTCAGTGGCTGCATAACCAGTCGGCACTTTCCATCAAGGCGCGACTGTTGTTCCGCCCAAATACTGTGGTTACTTCAGTTCCAATCGTCATTCCGTAATTGGCGCACGACCTCGCCAAAGGGGTCAAAGCGTCATAGGGTAAGGGCATGAAGATTGTTGTTTCAGGAGCAAGTGGATTAATCGGTACGCAACTCGTTGCCAAACTTTCGCAAAGTGGCCACGAAGTAATTCGTCTCGTTCGCAGATCGCCGAAGGCGAGCGAAATACAGTGGAATCCAAAATCGGGAACACTCGACGCAGCAGCACTTGAAGGTGCCGATGCAGTCATTCACTTGTCTGGTGCCGGCATCGGCGACAAACGCTGGTCAGATGGATATCGCAAGGAAATTCTTGATAGTCGTACGGATACAACAGCCCTTCTTGCAAAAACCATCGCATCACTCTCGCGCAAGCCTTCAGTGTTTCTTTCAGGTTCAGCTATCGGAATTTATGGAGCACGTAACGACGAGCAGCTCACCGAAGTAAGCACACACGGAACTGGCTTCCTTGCCGAAGTATGTGAACAGTGGGAAGCTGCCGCAAAACCGGCAGTTGATGCGGGCGTTCGCACGGTATATCTCCGCACAGGAATTGTGCTTTCACCAAAAGGTGGTGCACTGAAGAAACTTCTCCCGTTATTCAAGTTGGGAGTTGGTGGAAAATTCGGAAACGGCAAGCAATGGCAAAGTTGGATTTCAATCGATGACGAAATTGGTGCAATTGAACACTTGCTCACTGCAAACGTCAGCGGTGCGGTCAATCTCACCGCTCCGAATCCTGTAACAAATGCCGAGTTCACCAAAGTGCTTGCATCGGTTCTGAAGCGTCCGGCAATTGTGCCGGTTCCTACTTTTGCTCCTAAGCTTTTGCTTGGTGGCGAACTTGCAGATGCACTGCTGTTTACTGGCCAGCGAGTAATTCCAGCAGCGCTGAATGCGAGTGGATACTCGTTCAAGCACACCACGCTAGAAAGTGCCTTGCGCTCACTACTCTCTAAGTAATGTCCCTTCCATCACAATGTGACGTAGTGATCGTCGGCGCTGGACTTGCCGGACTCTCAGCAGCGCGCGAGATACAGCGGCATGGGCTTTCAGTCATCGTGCTTGAATCGAGTGATGC
>JBEGVD010000054.1:0-12329 GCA_041178585.1 Actinomycetota bacterium | reverse complement strand
TGCATTGAACGCTCGATCAGCTTGGATCAATGCCGTTGGGTAGTCCTCTAATGAACACAAATCGTTGCGCATCATCACTCGGAAATGTCCTTTGTGAGCGAGAGCGAAGTGAACGTAGGCTTCGCACATTGCTGCTGTCCCTAGTGTTGTGCTGGCTTCGATTGACTCTGCCAAAAAACGGAAGCCTTCTTCGGAGATCGCTGCAAAAATTCCTGCCCGGTCGCCAAAGTGGTGATACGGGGCCTGGTGAGAGACTCCTGCCAAGCGAGCCACTTCGCGCATGGAAATGGCGTCAGGTCCAGATGTAGCGGCGATGGCAACTGCAGCATCCAGTACCTGTCTCCGTAGACCGTCCGTTTTGGCTGAGTTCATAACTTGACACTATCTAGTTTCTCCACTAGACACTGTCAAGTATGAATACGCACCCAGACATCAAAGTTCACGAACGTCGTTGGATCATCTTGCTGGTGCTCTGCATCAGCCTCTTCATGGTCGTTGTCGACAACCTCATCATCAACGTTGCGCTTCCTACGTTGTCGCGCGAACTTGGCGCATCAACGAGCGGTCTGCAGTGGATCGTTGACTCGTATGCGTTGGTGTTTTCTTGTTTGCTCTTGGCATTTGGCGGCCTCGGAGATCGCTTTGGCCGCAAAGGAGCAATTCAAGTTGGACTAGTCGCATTTATGGCGTGTTCAGTGTGGGCATCGTTCGCAACTTCAACGGCAACGTTGATCATTGCTCGTGGCGCAATGGGAATCGGAGCTGCAGCGGTCTTCCCAGCAACACTTGCAATTCTCATCGACGTATTTCGCGATCCAATTGAACGCGCAAAAGCTATTGGTGTTTGGTCGGCGGTTTCGGGAATGGCAGTTGCGTTCGGTCCAATTTCGGGCGGCTTCCTGCTTGAGCATTTCTATTGGGGTTCCGTATTCCTCGTCAACGTTCCCATCGTGATCATCGCGCTTGTTTTGGGCGCTGTGTTCATCCCAACCTCAAAAGATCCGAATCCACATCGCCTCGACTTTCCTGGCTTTGTGTTGTCAATCGCCATGGTTGGTTTGCTCGTGTACACCGTTATCGAAGGACCGCATCGCGGATGGACGAGTGTTGCAACACTTTCATCGTTCGCTGGTGCACTGATTTTGCTCTTTGCATTTATTAAACGTGAACTTTCAACGAGTGAACCGTTGCTTGATGTTCGCGTGTTTCGTAATGCACGACTCTCTGCAGCAACCGGAGCGATAGGTATTGCATTCTTCGTATTGTTCGGATTCACCTTCTTGGTAACGCAGTACTTCCAGTTCGTTCGTGGTTACAGCACCTTGTCTGCCGGAGTGCACACATTGCCGTTCGCACTCGGTGCTGGTGTAACGGCGCCGATTGCTGCACGATTGGCACTGAAGTTTGGAACAAAGCGAATTGTTTCCATTGGTCTCACCAACATGGCAATTGGCTTGCTCATTATTGGAACCGCGGAAGCAGACACCGCGTATTTCGGTCCTGTCATCATCAGCATGTTGTTCCTCGCCAACGGTCTTGCGCTTGTTACATCACCTGCAACCGATGCGGTGATGGGCGAGTTGCCACGCGAAAAAGCTGGCATTGGTTCCGCAGTGAACGACGTCAGTCGCGAAGTTGGCGGCACGCTGGGTGTTGCCATTAGCGGTTCGGTATTCGCCTCGTTGTACGGACCAAAGCTTGGCGAGCTGCTTGCCAAGTTCAACATGCCTGCCGAAACCGTGGCCTTGGCCAAGGAGTCCGCGGGTGCAGGGTTTGCCGTGGCCGAAATGTCACCCACACCGGAAGCCGCCGCGGCAGTAGGCCAAGCCGTGAGCGATGCCTTTATGCACGGGTTCCACACGGCTTGTTACACGGGTGCGGGTGTAGCCCTCGCCGGTGCGCTTTTTGCTTGGAAATTCCTTCCCGCACGCGCGAAATAGCGGTTTTTTTCGGTAAGGGTTATCCATCAATGCTCACGGGCACCCTCGATTCTGTGATGTAGCAAACTATTAGGAACTACAGTCCTATGGGTGAAAAACATTTTTTACCGTGCTACACGGACGTCCAGGCTTTTGGGACTGCTTGCCTTTGCAACCGTGTTCATCTTTGGTGAAAATTTTGTTGTCGCTCCGAAGCCTGTTCTCGCTGCTGGATCTCGAGTAACAATTTGTCACCGCACAAAAAGCACTACGAATCCATATCGCTTGATCACGGTTTCTAATAGCGCGGTGAATGGACATGGAAATCACACTGGTTCGGTATGGTCGCCGTCAAATACAAATGGTCAAACGTGGGGCGACATCATTCCAGATAACGCAGGTGATGGTTTGCAGTTTTGGTTTAACGGTTCGTTACCAAACAAGGATTTGAATTGGTCTGGCGATTCCACGAGTGGAGGCCGCTCGTTCATGGTGCCTGGTGGCGTCAATGTCAGCAAGTGCTCACGCATGACGGCAAAACGGTTTTACGAAATCTCAAAACTGGCTGGTCAAACAGATGCTGAGATTGCAGCCGACCTAAATGATCAAGATGCAAACGAAGATGCTGCGCTTGGTACCTTCACTGCGGAAAATATTGCAACTCAAGTTGGCGCCGTTTCAGTAACCACCAATTCACCGTCTGCAATTGGAACCGATTCGGCAACGCTTTCTGGATCAATTTCTGCAGGAAGTACTTCTGCGACTCCAAAATTTGAATGGGGCACGTCATCAACGCTTGCAACTTTCTCTACAGCTCCAGGCGGATCAGCCGCAACGGGAAATTTCAGTGCTTCGGCATCACTCACAGGATTGACATCAGGTACGACTTACTACTACCGCGTAATTGGTGAAATCGGATCAGAAGACACACTTGGTACCTATTACGGAGACATCGTTTCGTTCACCGTAGGTAGGACGCTAAGAACCGTGACGGTTAGCGCGACCTCTGCAAGTATCGCAGTTGGTCAGACAACTTCGCTGAGTACAACGCTGTCAGCAGGCACTGCAGGTCCTACGACTTATGAAGTGGTAAGTGGTTTGTTGTATTGCACTATTTCGGGTTCTACGCTTTCTGCGGACGCAACAAACACAGGAACGTGTTCAATTCGGGCAAAAGATGACGGCGATGCAACATATAGCTCCGCAAGTTCACCAACGATTGACATTACGGTCACAACAGCAACGTCAAGAACGCTTGCTATTGACGCCGCTTCATATTCAGGTTCACCTTATGCTTTCACCGTTGGAACAAAGCCAACAATTACGTCGACTGCAAGCGCTGGTGACGGAACCGGTGCCAAGTCGTATTCAAGTTCAACAACTTCGGTGTGCACGATCAACTCAAGCACTGGTCTTGTTGCATTTGTCAATGCTGGTACGTGCACGATCGCGGCTTCGATTACCTCTGCTGGCGGCTTTTCATCAGCGAATGCCACCGCGATCTCATTCACCATTACTGCGGTGAGTCGAACACTTTCGCTTTCAGGCGATTCCGGCCCATATGCAGTTAACGCAACACCACCAACAATGGCTGCAACGCCATCGGCGGGGAGTGGAGCAATTGCCTACTCAAGTTCAACGACGTCAATTTGCACGGTCAACGCTTCAACGGGAGCAGTTACGTTTGTCGATGCGGGAACGTGCACTATTTCATCGTCAATTGCAGCAAATGGTGGATATTCGACGGCGAACTCGAACACAAGGTCTTTTACCATCACGGCCGTTTCACGAACGCTGACAATTGATCCTGCTTCTTACAACTCAACCTATTCAGGAAACGCAACTCCACCGACGATTACCTCAACTGCTTCTGCTGGTTCGGGAACAAAGCAATATTCAAGTTCCACGTCATCCGTGTGCACGATCAATGCTTTGTCTGGGGTAGTCACGTTTGTTGCTGCAGGAACCTGCACCATCGGGGCAACAATTGGATCCTCAGGAATTCATGCATCAGCTACTGCGAGCACGATTTCATTCACGATTTCATCTAATCCAACAACATCAACATCAACGTCATCGGTAGCACCTGCAACTACTGCAGCGCCAGCAACAACCACGACTGTGCGTGTCACTCCAAATGTGTCAACAACGGTTGTATCTCGAATCGTTAATAATTCGCGCCGGATCAGTATTTGTCATGCAACGGGTTCTGCGACAAATCCGTATGTTCTAATTACGGTTGATCGAAATGGTTTGAACGGACACGATAGGCACCCAGGTGACATCATTCCTGCTCCTGCATCCGGTTGTCCACGTCAACTAGAAAGCACGGGCAGCACGTCGTCAACGGTTGCTGCTGGTCGTGTACGTATTTGTCATGCGACGGCTAGTGGTTTATTTGTTGCGATTGCGGTGGATAGTAATTCGTTGAATGGTCATGGTGATCATCTTGATGACATTATTCCTGCGCCTGCTGAGGGTTGTCCGTATTCGTTGCGTCAGTTCGCATTGCAGTTGGTGAGTTCTACGACAACGGTTGAGGGCACGTCGAACACACCTCGCACTACGGTGCCGCTTCCTGCGGGGAAGATCAGTATTTGTCATGCGACGGCTGCTGGGTTTTATGTGGAGATCACGGTGGATCGCAGTGGTTTGAATGGTCATGATGATCATGATGGTGACATTGTTCCTGCACCTGCAACAGGTTGCCCTACTGCGGTAAAGCGTCAGGCTGCTCCAACTACAACGCTTGCTCCGGGCAAGATCAGTATTTGTCATGCGACGGGTGCTGGTATTTATGTGCAGATCACGGTGGACCGTAATGGTTTGAATGGTCATGGTGATCATGCGGGTGACATGATTCCTGCTCCTGCTGATGGGTGTCCTTCACGAATTGAGTCGTTCTCAACGCCAACTAGTTCATCTGTTCCTGTGGGAAAAATTGCGATTTGTCATGCAACTAGTGGTGGTTCATATGAATTGGTGTTGGTAAACAAGGGTCAGCTTGGTGCACATGAGTCACATTCTCAAGACATTATTCCTGCTCCGGTTGGTGGTTGTCCGAACCCGAGTACGACACGTGATTCGTCGACAACGCTTCCATGTCTTAACTCGCGTGAACTTGAAAACTTTGATGAGTCACAGAAATCTGTTACCGATGGTGTTGAAGTTGATGCTGAACCATCATCTGATGATCCTGATTCAGGAACGATCTCGATTTCAGCTCCAGAGGATGGCTCGGGTTTGAGTTTGGTGAGTGCTGAGTCAATTGATCCCAATATTGAAATAACGGTGAAGTCCAGTGGTGTTGACTACAACAAAGCAGTCACCTGGGTCAATGAAGGGTATGGAAAGTTCTGTTGGAAGATTGAGCCGTTTGGTGACCGGGACTACATCTATACGTTGCCGAACCCACCAACACCACCAGATGCCAGGTATGCAGGTTTGGCATATTCAACCGTGATTGTTAAGGCAGGTTCGCTAACGACAACAGATCCGAACTATCAAGTGAATTCGTTGTTCTATTCACCAGATGCTGGTAGCGGTGTATTTGCTGACGTGAATAAGAACGGAGTATCGGACCCAGGCGGTCAAGGTGGCGGCACGCTGGGTGACAAGTCAATTTCACACGTGATTGTGTGTGTTGGTGACGTTGCAGCAGCAGTCAGCTCACCCACAACGGTTGCCCCAAGTTCAACAGCACGAGTGTTTTTGACTACTACCACAACGATCAACTGGGCTGCAGATTTCTGCCCAGAACCAACCACCACAACTACCACGCCAGACGAATCATCAACATCGTCAACCACCACCACGACGACGACATCAACGACTGTGCCCGGAACACCAACAACAAGTTCAACCTCAACGACTGCACCTGGTTCATCATCAACTTCCTCAACAACCACCATCACGACAACAACAACGACAACCGTCCCAGGAACACCAACAACGGGCTCCACGACAACGTCAACTCCGTCGGGAACGTTTACCACCACAACTGTTGGTGGTGGTAGTGATGATCCGAACCCACCAATTGAGTTCCTTGTGAAATCACTACGAGCTCCGGATTCTGGAGTAGCCGATCTAGTTCTGACGCTTTCAGATGGAGTGAAATCGGAAGTGGTGTTCTTGAAATTGAACGTGAAGAATTTCAGCGTTGTGGCCACTTCGCTGCCAGCAACAGGTCAAAGCAAGTACCTGCCAGAACAGAAATACGGTATGGCGTTACTGGCAATCGGCTTTGGACTTATGCTGGTTCAGTTGCGTCGCCGCTCAACTCAGCAATAACAAGCAGGCGATATTCCGTTGAGTACTTCGGATCACATGTAACCAAAATCAGTTGCGATGGCGAATTTGAACGATCGAATTCAGACAAATTGGCATCAGGCAAAACAATTTTCTGATCCCGAACGATGTAGTTCAATACCGTTGTGTCTTTTAAGGTCACGGAAATAGTGGCGCCAATTTTGAGGCGGTCAAGATCAAAAAATGGCTGACCAAATCCCGTTCGGTGCCCGGTAACCACGGTCTGACCCGAAATACCAAATGGTGCACTGTTGGTCATGCGGGCCGCTGCCGTCTCAAGGTCGCTGTACGACAAGTAGTCCACCATCATCACCGAAAGCCCAATACTGGGCGCCTCGAGAAGCCCAATGATGCGCTTGACCTCGGGGCTTGCAGTTTGACTGCCACCTGATGCTGGATCATCCTGGAACACATCCATTGCCTCGCGCATGGCGGCCTGGTTAGACGCAAAATTTACCGATTGCGAGGACTTTGCGTACTCACCACGAACATAGAGAAACGCGCCGAGGAGAACAAAAATCACTGACAGTACGGAAAGTGGCTGACGGAGGAAACGCCGAAATTTCGTGTTTTGCAGCACATTCCTACGTTACTTGCTGTTCGGCGGGGGTCTCTAGGCTTTACGGACAGCGGCACGGGCAACTAGCCTGAATTTCCTTACATAGGCATTCAAAGGGGAGAGCCACCATGGCAAGAATTGTTAAAGCGGCGTTGTTGCAGACCGATTGGACTGGCGACAAAGAGTCAATGATCGACAAGCACGAAGCAGCAGCCCGTGAAGCCGCAAAGCAGGGTGCGCAAATCATGTGCTTCCAAGAATTGTTTTATGGTCCGTACTTCTGCCAGGAACAGGACCCGAAGTATTTTTCATATACCGAGCCAATTCCAGACGGTCCAACCACCAAGCGTTTCCAAGCACTGGCTAAAGAGTTGAACATGGTGCTCGTGTTGCCAATGTACGAAATTGTGCAGCCAGGTTTGTACTACAACACTGCAGCAGTAATTGATGCTGACGGCCGCTACTTGGGTAAGTACCGCAAGCAGCACATTCCGCAGGTTCCTGGTTTCTGGGAGAAGTACTACTTCACACCAGGCACACACGGTTATCCAGTGTTCGACACTGCTGTTGGCAAAGTTGGCGTGTACATCTGTTACGACCGCCACTTCCCAGAGGGCTGGCGCGCACTTGGACTTAACGGTGCAGAGATCGTGTTCAATCCATCAGCAACAAGCCGGGGCTTGTCCGAATACATCTGGCGCGTGGAGCAACCAGCATCAGCAGTTGCCAACATGTACTACGTCGGCGCAATCAACCGCGTTGGAATTGAAAAAGACATGGGCACTAACGACTTCTATGGTCAGAGCTACTTCGTAGACCCAGAAGGCAAGTTTGTTGGTGAAGTTGGCGACGCGTTTAAGCACGAACTCATCGTTCGTGAGCTGGATATGGACAAGATCCGCATGGTGCGTGATCGCTGGCCGTTCTACCGCGACCGTCGTCCAGACGCATACCACGAAATTTCAGAACGTTAATTAGCACTTCGAGTCATTGGGGGAAATATGGCACGCACACTGATTAAAAACGGAACCGTCATTAGCCCAACAGGTCGACATCGCGTCGATGTGTTGATTGAAGGCGAAACCATTAGCGCTCTGCTCGAACCAGGCCAAGTTGAAGCACTCAACATCACCGCCGACAGGGTTGTAGATGCAACCGGGAAATTTGTTGTTCCTGGTGGCATCGATGTGCATACGCACATGGAGTTGCCATTTGGTGGCACCAATGCGAGTGACACATTCGAAACCGGCACCAATGCTGCGGCATGGGGTGGCGTAACCACGATTGTCGACTTCGCTGTGCAACGCAATGGAGAAAACGTTCAGGAAGCACTAAAGACTTGGCACAAAAAGGCCGAGGGCAATTGTTCCGTTGACTATGCATTCCACCAGATCATTGGTGGCATTGATGAGCAATCACTAGTTGACATGAATTACCTAGTGAAGAACGAAGGAGTTACTTCGTTCAAGCTATTCATGGCTTACCCAGGCGTTTTCTACAGCGACGATGGACAGATTCTTCGTGCGATGCAACAGGCCAGCAACAACGGCTCGACCATCATGATGCACGCTGAAAACGGCATTGCTATTGACGTGCTTGTGCAACAGCACATTGCGCGTGGCGAAACCGATCCGAAGTATCACAGTTATAGCCGTCCAAGTTTGTTGGAAGGTGAAGCAACAAATCGTGCAATCGTGTTATCAAAAGTTGCGGGCAACGTTCCGTTGTACATCGTGCACATGTCGGCTTCTGAAGCGTTGAATGCACTTGCTGCAGCGCGGCACGAAGGCTTGAACGTGTTTGGTGAAACATGCCCGCAATACCTCTACATGACTCTCGAAGATCATTTGGCTCAACCAGGGTTTGAAGGTGCGAAGTATGTGTGCTCGCCGCCAATTCGAAGCAAGCACGACAAACACGACCACCACGCAGACCTCTGGAAGGGCTTGCGCATGAACGAACTTGCAGTGGTCTCAACCGATCACTGTCCGTTCTGCATGAAGGATCAAAAAGAACTTGGTCTTGGTAACTTCTCGAAGATTCCAAACGGCATGGGCTCAGTGGAACACCGCATGGAACTCATTTACCAGGGCGTTGTGCAAGGTGAAATTTCACTTGAGCGCTGGGTGGAGACATGCAGCACCTCACCGGCACGTATGTTCGGTATGTATCCGAAGAAGGGCATCATCGCTCCAGGATCGGATGCCGACATTTTGGTATGGGATCCAAACGGAAAAACCAAGATCGGTATAAACGACAAGCACCACATGAACATGGACCACTCGTCATGGGAAGGTTTCAAGATTGACGGCAAGGTGGACACCGTGTTGTCGCGTGGAATGATCGTTGTTGAAAACGACACCTTTAAAGGCAAAAAGGGTCACGGCAAATTCATCAAGCGTGACCTCTGCCAGTACCTCAACTAATTCAGTCACCCCTTTAACAAAAAACAATCAGGAGAAACATGCAACGCATTAGCCACTGGGTCAACAACAAAGTTGTAGCCGGAACATCAGGAAACGTTGGCAAGGTGTACAACCCAGCCACAGGAGAAGTACAGGCTGAAGTTGACTTGGCATCAGTTGCCGAAGTTGATGCAGTTGTTGCGGCAGCAAAAGAGGCATTCGTTACCTGGCGTGCAACTAACTTGTCGCGCCGTGCAGAAATCATGTTCCGCATGCGCGAACTTGTTGATGCAAACCGTAAAGAACTAGCCAACATTGTTTCGTTGGAGCACGGCAAGGTGCCAAGCGATGCAATGGGCGAAATTGCCCGCGGCCTCGAAAACATCGAGTTTGCTTGCGGTATTCCTGCAATGTTGAAGGGCGGATACTCGGAGCAGGCTTCAGGCGGCGTTGACGTGTATTCAATTCGTCAGCCACTTGGTGTTGTTGCCGGAATCACCCCGTTCAACTTCCCAGCCATGGTGCCAATGTGGATGTTTGCAAACGCCATCATGTGTGGAAACACCTTTGTCTTGAAGCCATCAGAAAAAGATCCATCAGCAGCAATGTTCGTTGCTGACTTGTTGCGTCAAGCTGGTTTGCCAGAAGGCGTGTTCAACGTGCTACACGGTGACAAGGTTTCGGTAGATCGTTTGCTCGAGCACAAAGATGTTCAGTCTATTTCGTTTGTTGGTTCAACACCAATTGCGAAGTACGTATACGAAACCGGAACCAAGAATGGCAAGCGCGTTCAAGCACTTGGTGGTGCAAAGAACCACATGCTCGTGCTTCCAGACGCAGACCTCGACATGGCAGCAGACGCAGCAGTTTCTGCAGCGTATGGCTCAGCAGGCGAGCGTTGCATGGCAGTTTCAGTTGTGCTTGCGGTTGACTCTGTTGCCGACGCACTTGTTGACAAGTTGAAGTCACGTATTCCAAACATCAAAGTTGGACCAGGAACTGATCCAGCAGCAGAGATGGGACCACTCATTAGCCGCGAACACCGCGACAAGGTTGCAAGCTTTGTTACCAATGCAAATGCAGAAGGTGCAAAGGTTGTTGTTGACGGAACTGACAAGGCAAAAGATGCTGGTTTCTTCTTGAACCCAAGCCTTATCGACAACGTGAAGCCAGGCATGAAGTGCTACGACGAAGAAATTTTTGGACCAGTTCTTACCGTCATGCGTGTGAAGAGCTACCAAGAAGGCCTCGACACCATTAACGCAAACCAGTTTGGAAACGGAACGGCAATCTTCACCCGCGACGGTGGTGTTGCTCGCCAATTCCAGTTTGACGTTCAAGTGGGAATGGTCGGTATCAACGTGCCAATTCCAGTTCCGGTGTCGTACTACTCATTTGGTGGTTGGAAGGCCTCATTGTTTGGTGACCAACACATGTACGGACCAGAAGGAATCAACTTCTTCACCCGTGGCAAAGTGGTTACCTCACGTTGGCCAGACCCACGTACCTCGTCGGTCAACTTGGGTTTCCCACAAAACCGCTAATCGCACGTCTACATAGTTAAGGGGAGAGCAATGGACATCGGTGTTGTATTGCAAACCACTCCGCCATCATCGCGCGTAGTGGATTTAGCCAAGAAAGCCGAAATGTTCGGCTTTTCGCATGTTTGGACATTTGACAGTCACATTTTGTGGCAGGAACCGTATGTGATTTACAGCCAAATATTGGCTGAAACTCGCAATGTCATCGTTGGGCCAATGGTGACCAACCCTGCAACGCGTGACTGGACAGTGACAGCAAGTACGTACGCAACGCTCAATGAAATGTACGGCAATCGCACCGTATGCGGAATTGGTCGTGGCGACTCGGCGGTTCGCGTAACCAATGGCAAGCCAACAACGCTTGCAACATTGCGCGAAAGCGTGCACGTCATTCGTGAACTTGGTTGCGGACGTGCAGTTGATTACAACGGTTCAAGCATCCGTTTCCCATGGGCATCTAAGAGCGAACTCGAAGTGTGGGTTGCTGCGTACGGTCCAAAGGCTCTTGCACTCACCGGCGAAGTTGCAGATGGATTTATTTTGCAACTCGCCGACTTGAGCATTGCCGAATGGACTATTAAGGCAGTGCGCGACGCAGCGAAGGCCGCAGGACGTGACCCAAAGAGCATCAAGATCTGTGTTGCAGCACCTGCGTACGTTGGCGATGACGTCCCTTACATGCGTGATCAAACCCGTTGGTTCGGCGGCATGGTGGGTAACCACGTCGCCGACATTGTGGAGCGTTATGGCGAGAACTCTTCAGTACCAAAAGCGCTGACCGACTACATCAAGAATCGTCAGGGTTACGACTACAACGAACACGGTCGCGCAGGCAACAGCCATACCACGTTTGTGCCAGATGAAATTATTGACCGTTTCTGCATTCTTGGAAACACTGACGAGCACATTCGTCGACTCACCGAGTTAAAGGAATTGGGCGTTGATCAGTTTGCGGTGTATCTGCAGCATGATGGCAAAGAGGAAACTCTTGAGGCCTATGGCGAGAAGATCATCCCGGCAATTCAGGATTTGGGTAAAGCCAAGCAATGAACCAACAACTGCGACGGGCCACATATCGCACAGGAATGTTTTTTGTGTCGATTGCGCTCGTCGCTGTGTTGTGGGAGTTGTACAAAGTTGTTGGTCCTGAAAAAGGTGGCAAGCTATTTGGAGTAGCGATATTGCCGCGCTCGAATGACACGGCAATGCCGCATATCTGGGAAATGCTCAGTCGTTATGCAGAGCCAGAGATGCGCTCTCCGAATTCGAAACTTATTTGGTTCGTTGTATTGAAGGGTGCGTTTTATTCCTTCAGGTTGGCGCTTGTTGGCTTTATTCTCGGTTCGGTTATTGGAGTTGCACTTGCGGCCCTCATGACTCGATTCAAAACCATGGAACGTGGACTGCTTCCATATTTGGTGATTTCGCAAACTGTTCCACTGATCGCACTTGCGCCACTTGTGGTTTCGTGGGGTGGCAAGTTGGAGATCTTTGGATTTACGTGGCCTCGCTGGCTCTCGGCTTCAGTGCTCGGCGCGTTTCTCGCATTCTTCCCAATTGCAGTTGGCACGCTGCGTGGGTTGAAGAGCGCACCTGC
>JBEGVD010000053.1:0-7150 GCA_041178585.1 Actinomycetota bacterium | reverse complement strand
GAACCGCGCCCGCACCAAGCGTGAGTGAGCCCTTCACATCAAATCGCACATTGTCACGACGATCAGTTTCCGGCAACAGTCGCCATGAAACCAATGCACCAATCAAGCTCAACGGAGCTTGAACCATGAAAATCACTCGCCATCCGAAAACTTCTACAAGTGGTGCACCTGCAACAACACCAATTACTGGAGCACCAGCAGTAACAAAACTCCAATAACCGAGTGGTCGTACACGTTCATCGGCACTAAACATTCGGTTTATGTATGCCATTGCAGCAGGTCCTGTTGCCGACCCCGCTGCCGCGCTGAGCGTACGAAATCCGATAAGCGAAATGTCGTCCCATGCAAATGCACTTGCTAATGAAAACACACCTGCGCCAACAAGCCCATACACAAATACACGTTTGTGGCCCCACAGGTCTCCTGCCTTACCAAATGCGGGTCCAACTACTCCGAACGCAAGCAACGGCGCAGTGATTGTCCAGCTCATGATGGTGACGGTGCTGCCCAAATCGTCGGCAACCGTCTTCAGTGACACCACCAACAACGTGATGGTGAAACTGACCGTGAACACACTGGCAAGCAACACACCCAGCGTTGCTTTTCGATGCGTCAGACCAACACGCTTCTTAATGCGATGTTTCAGCAGCGAAGACCACGGAATTACTGAGATTTCGTCAACTCCACCGGAGTCAATTACTCCAGGTTCGTTATGTGCAGAAGGCGGAAGGATTTCTTTCGTCATCTGCGATTACGGAAACACAAGATCGACTGTGGCTCCGCGCGCAACCATCGCATTGTTTTTCACTGATTTCCCAGCAATCAGAGCTTGTTTCAGCTTGCCGCTTTGATTACCTGTGACACTTCCCACAACGAATCCGGCCTCTTGCAGGCGACTTTGCACGGTGTCAAGACGATTTCCAACGATGTACGGAAGTTTCACGAGGTCTGGACCTAGCGAAATTGAATATGCAATTCCGGTTTCACGTGCAACTTTTTCGCCAGGCACTGGCGATTGTGCACCAATTAATCCCTTGTCTGCACCGTTGCTTTTTGCTGCTGGTGTTTCAACCAAAGTCAATCCCAAATCGGCGACGAGTTTTTGCGCGTCTTCAAGTTTGAGTCCAACAATTGTTGGAACTTCACGCAACTCAGGGCCTACTGACACCAGCAAGTCAATTGCGGTGCCTTTCAACAATTGATCACCAGGATTCAAACCTGGTTGTTCAGGAACATTCCAACCAATCGCTATTCCAGCAGGAACTTCTTCACTATTGGTATCGCGCGCGGTAACTGCAAGACCAAGCGCTGTCAGTTGATCAAGTGCCACTTGCGAATCTGCACCCGAAACATCGGGCAAGGTTGCAAATGTTGGTCCTTCAGAGACCACGATGGTCAGCGTTTGACCTTCCTTGAGTTTTTCTCCTTCAGCAGGTTCAGTTCGAACTACAGAGCCTGCAGGAATTTCGTCATTGCGTTCAGATGTAACAACGATTGTCCAACCATTTGAAGCAATCAAGTTGCGCGCTTCACCTTCAATGATCCCGGCGAGTGGCGGAATAGTGTGCGCTTGCTTCACGACAACACGGAAACCAACAACGCCTGCAACCAACAGTGCAATGACAGCACCAATGACCCAGAGACGTTTGTGACGTCGAACTTCGCCTTCGGATGCCACAACGATTGGTTCGTCCTTCGTGCCATCTTTAATTCTCAGCATTGACCCTGACGGATCTACTGCTGCAGTAATGGGGATTGTGACGTCTTGTGTCTCGTCAACTTTTGGACGTGCAATCTCGCCAGTGTGCTCTGCCTCTTTTTGTTCAATAACTTGAGCAAACGAACTTGCAGCGAGCGGTTCAATTGGTGTCGGCAGTGGCATTTTCTCGGCAATGCCAGCCAATGCTTTTCCAAAATCTAAAGCGGTAAATCGCTCGGTGGAATCTGGTCGCCCAGCACGCTCGAGTGGAGCAGCAATTGGTCCAAGGTCTGCAGAAACAGGAAGCAGTTTTCCAACACGATTCGACAACGTGATTGCCGCGGTGTCGCCACTGAACGGCAACGTGCCAGTAATTGACTCAAGAAGAGTTGTTGCTAGCGAATACACATCACTTTGCGCACTGGGCTGTTCGCCTGTCGCAATTTCTGGCGCGGCATAGTTTGCTTGCTCAATACTCATTTTCTCGGCAATCACCATGCGCTTCAGTCCAAGACCAGCTAAACGAACACGGCCATCGTCACCAATGAAGATGTTTGCTGGACGCACATCTCCGTGCACCCAACCTTTGCCGTGGATGAAATGCAAGGCCCGACACACGTCCAGGCCAGCTACCAGAGCCTGCGATGGGGTGAGTCGACGGCCACGATCCAAAATCTGGCGCAATGTTCCACCGCTATAACTCTCCAAAACCGTAAACACGTACAGGGTGCCAGCAATGGTCTCTGTTCCCCAGTCCTCTATTGAAGCAAGCGATGCATGTGAGAGCCCGGCGAGCATCTGAGTTTGTCGCTTAAACACCTCCACGCCATCTGATGCGGTAAGAACACCGGACTCCAGGTCGACCAACGCCTCTGCCGGAGAGAGTCGCAAAACCAACTTTTTGCGCGAGCGAATATCAGTAGCTTCAAAAACGTCCGAATTACCAGATCCTCCGCCAAGCGGTGCATCTATGCGGTATCGGTGCGCGAGAACCGCGCCAATCATCGAATCTGTACCTGCCATGTGTGAACTAAATCTAGTCGTTTTACTCTCCGCATGAATAACGGATAGCCCTATAAATAAGCGAGAATATAGGTTATGAAGCTCGACCCAAAACTTTTATTAGCCAGCATGGGTATTTCAGCGGGTCTCGTTCTTTTTGTTACGGGTTTGAATACTGGTTTGACTGGTCGTGATGCAACAAATTTGCCAGATGCAATTGAAAATATTTCTCCAGGACAAGGTGAGCGAGTACTTCGACAATCGCAAATCATTGTTGACTTTATTGATGGCTACGAAGCGACGATGTTCATTGATGGAGTTGAACTTCCCACCACTCGTCTGGATGAATTGATTTCAGGTGGTGCGGCACCGGCGCCTGGTGCTCAAATTGATTTGCCACCAACTGCAATTTATGACCCTGGCAACTTCACCATCAGCTTTTTACCGCAAGATGGCGCTCCAATTGAAGAACTCAAACAGGGTGAGCACACGGGAAAAGTTAGATACTGGCTCATCGGCCAAGGTGAAAACAAAGCTCGCGTGTACACCTGGAAGTTCTATACCGACTAACTAACGATTGCGCGGTATTCGCTGGCTGTTAACAGGCCATCAAGCGTTTCGTCGTACGACATTTGTACTTCATACAACCAACCCGATCCATATGGGTCTGAATTCACCAGACCAGGTTCTGAAGCAAGTGATTCATTCACCAACACCACACTGCCGCTGACCGGTGAATAGATATCGCTCACACTCTTGCTGCTTTCAACCTCTACCGCACTAGCACCAGACTGCACCGACTGACCAACAGTTGGCAATTGCACGTGCACAATGTTGCCAAGCGCATCTTGTGCGAGATCGGTAATACCAATTCGTGCAGATTCACCATCGATGAGTACCCATTCGTGTTGTCGGGTATAGCGCAAACCGTCAGGAATGTTCACGCCCTCAACTTAGCCAAATGCACGAACTCCGCGCACCTTAAATGTGCGATTTGGAGGTTGCTTGTTCGCTGACAACGTTTGCACCCGATCAAACTGTTGACCGTCGTTGAAATACTGCGTCCACGCTTCTGTGCCGTTGTAGTCAGACGAGGTCCAGTAGTACCCAATGTCAAATCCACCAACGGGAGTTGGCTCGCGGTTCACTCGATTTTGCGCGAGCACTCGCCACACAAGGTTCAATTCATCTGCTGATGGCAAAAACCAATCGTTTAATCCGTTACATGCCTGCGAACGCACTAACGCTGCTGCATGAACTTTTGCCGCTCCGTATCGCTTCACAATCAGATCAGTATTTGCTTTGCCTGCTCCCACTGCTTTTGAGCGAACGCGATCAATTTGCAATGCATGAATACCCTGCACACCACCTGCTGGCTTGAATGGCACTCCAGCAATTTCACAACTTGCGGGAGCTGCTTCCAAATATCTTCCCCACGACTGCGTTGAACCTGCGTCGTAGAACACCACGCCACCACCCGGACCAATGTCGCCCACCGAGCAACTCACACCTGCGGAACACTGAGCGTTCTGTCGAACCGAGGTGACAACGGTTGGTGGTGGTGGATTTCCTGAGCCAGTAGGAAATGCACGCACTGCTACAACACCATACTTTTGCGATGCAAATGATCCTTCGTGGTACGGACTCATCGTGAGATCCTTATTTCCGGAAAGTCCCCTGATGATTCCGTTTGCATCGGTGAACTTCGTCCCATCTTGAAATTGCTGATACCAAGCAAACGTTGTGCTCTGTTCCGACGAAGTCCAGATCACTCCGCGATAGAAACGACCGGTACCACCAAGCCTCCAATAGTTGTACAGCGCATCAAGTTCGTCTGCAGATGGAATGCTCCAACCGGATCGAATCTTCCCTGCAATGCTTGCAGTTCCGAACTTTGACAGCATGAGCTGCGTGTTCTTTGCACCCATTCCAATTTGCATTGACCGCAGCCGCAACATTGATGCAGAAAGGCCTTCTTGGCCGTCTACATACAAGGACTCGCGAGGTCCCCAATTAGAGCCAAATGCTTTTGGTTCCATTCGCGCTTCAAGGAAACGTCCCCACCACTGCTGTGAGCCAGCGTCGTAAAATACCACCCCACCACCAGGGCCAATCATGCCAATGGCACAACCTTCGCCTGATTCCTTGCATTTTGTTGCCGCTGCGTTTGCCGGTGTTGCTAATCCAACTAACACGCCAACCACCAATGACAGAGCAATCAGAATTCGGCGCACGCACTCACGGTAATTCATAAATCTCCCAATAGTTTCCCAGGGACATCCAAAACTCACACAACAAGGGGTGACACAATTACCCGGCTTCATCTCGAGATTTGCAATACGATGAGGGTGCACATTGTTGCCAGTGCAAAAAAACATGGCATCCAAAATTCCGACATCAATCATGCAGTGCGTCACGCACTCCGCGCTTTCGACCTAGATGGCTACACCATCCTTGTTGGTCCCGACAAACACGCAAACCTATTAGAGCTTGCAGTGACGTTTTAAGACTCAACTATCACGGTGTTCCATGCCATGCCAGCACGATCCAAATTCTTTGGGGGGAAATGAAAACAACAAACGATTCAGAAAACGCCAATGCAGATTTCAAGGAGATGTCCGAAAAGCAAATTGAAATTCTTAGGCAACGATGGCTGTCAGGAATTCCTGAAGCAGATAACGAGCCTTGCTCCTTCTGTCTTTGGATGGAGCAAGTTGAATACAAAGCGCAAAAGAAAAGTTTGCAGCCCTAGCTGCATAGGAATCTTGTTTATACAGCGGGTAAGGAAAGCGTGAATGTGGAGCCAGTTCCAACCTCAGAAGTCACGCTGACATCGCCTCCATGCAACAACGCAATGTGGCGAACGATTGCCAAACCAAGCCCAGTGCCACCAGTTCCGCGACTGCGGGCATCATCCACTCGGTAGAAACGTTCAAACACGCGTCCAAGATGTTCCGCGGCAATTCCTGGTCCATTGTCAGCAACTGAAATGAGCATGCGACCTTCCTCACGCCGCACTTCCACCTTTACGATTGACCCTTGATCGCTGTACTTCACCGCATTGTCAATCAGATTTCCCACGGCAGACACCAGCTGTGCTCTGTCGCCAATAACCGACATATCGGGGTTGTCTTCAACCACGATCATCACCGATTTCGCTAGCGCAGCGCTACGAATTCGGCCAACCGCCTCATCAATTACGCGCGCAGTATGTATTGATTCGCGCTTCGAAAGTCCGTCAAATTCAATTCGAGCAAGATCAAGCAAGTCATTCACCGTTTCATTAAGGCGAGTGACTTCATTAAGAATGACTTCTGCCAACCGTGCAGATTCCGACTCGCCCATTTCAGCAATCAGGTTTTCCGCCATCAACGAAATTGCGCCAATCGGAGTGCGCAATTCATGACTGATGTTGGCTACAAAATCGGTACGCACTCGATCAATCATCAATCGTTGCGTGATGTCTTCAACAATTGCAGCCGCACCACCACCTGCAAGGGCAACGGTTGCAATTTCAATAGTGCGAACTACGTCTTCGCCAAATTCAAGATCAGTTTGCCCAATTGTGCCATTCAGCGCATCTCTCAACAGGGCTTCCAGACTTTCCACAAACAAGATGTGATCATCTGACTGCGGCGTAAACAGGCTGTCAGCCGCACTGTTGCTCCACATGTTGGAGCCATCATTTGACATCACCACAACGCCAAGTGGCAGGGCATCCATCGTCGCGCTAATTCGCGCCATTGATTGAAATTCTTCCTCAGATAGCTGATGAACAGGTGCAACTGGTTCTGTGTCTCTTCGCTTCAGCCAAGCCATATCATCCGCGTTTCGGCGGCAACATCAGTTTGTACACCACCAAAGTCAGTTCTGACCATTCCCGCATGTCGTCACGGTCCAATTTGCTGTCTAGGTCTCGGAAGATCCGGCCAAGTGAAACGCCTTGAATAAGCACAGCCATTTCGCGTGCGGACAAGTCAGTGCGCACATTGCCAAGTTTTTGCTGCACTGATAGCGCCTCCGTCAACGCTGAATTCAATCGTGTTTGAGCTTCAACAATTCGGGCCATGAATTCAGGTCGATGCCTTGTTGCCGACAACACATCTAGACGATTCCACCGAACTGTGTGAGGGATGCGAGCAAGAGCCTGTACTAATGGAGGTAATACTGCTTCAAGTTGTTCACGTGTCTTTACATCTTCAAACACCGAAATCGCTTGCGCGATATTGCGATTGGTGTCTGTTGTGAACATTTCTACATACGCCGCCCCAACAAGACCATCTCGGTCACCGAAGTGTAAATACAACGAACTTTTTGAAATACCGGTTCGTTCAATGACTTCTTCAATGCGAAAGCCACCTTCGCCGTGTTCTAGCAACAACTCCATCGTGACCGCAATGACCTCATCAAGGTTTGGTGTTTTGCGAGGTGCCCGCTTGCGAACGTCTT
>JBEGVD010000052.1:0-7690 GCA_041178585.1 Actinomycetota bacterium | reverse complement strand
ACATTCGTTACCTTCGCAGCGAGCCGGACACCGTGCGCGAGCTGATGGCGCGCCGTAACAAGCCCGAATTGATCGGTTTGCTCGACGAGGCCCTGGGCTTTGACGGCAGAATGCGAGAAATTACCGCAGAACGCGACGCGATTCGCCAGCAGGTAAACGAGTTATCAAAACAGGTTGGCACGCTCCGCCGAAGCGGCGACGACAAGGCTGCTGAAGGGTTACAGGCAGAGAGTAGATCGCTTGGCGAGAAAGAGCAGTCGCTTGCAGCAGAGACCGATCAGGTGACCGCGCAACTCAAAGACGTGTTGCTCCGCCTGCCGAATATTCCTCATGCTGATGTTGTTGTGGGATTAGATGATTCGCAGAACCCAACCATTACGGGTCCAATAAATTTTCCAGCAACATTTCCTGAGCATCAGCGTGTTGCACACTGGGACACGGCGACGGCGCTCGGCATTCTTGATAACGAACGCGCAGTGAAAATCAGTGGCGCGATGTTTACGATGCAACGCGGAGCGGGAGCAACGCTTGCTCGTGCTCTGTGCCAGTACGCCCTTGACTGCAACGCAGATGCCTTCGAAGAAATTCGCCCTCCATCGCTTGTCAGCACGGCAACATTGACCGCAACGGGTCAGCTTCCTAAGTTTGCCGATGACGCGTACTCGATGAGCAAAGACGACCTGTGGTGTATTCCCACTGCAGAAGCACCGCTCACATCAATTCACGCTGGCGAAGTGCTTGCCGAAGCCGACCTACCAATTCGTTACATGGCGCACTCGTCGTGTTACCGACGCGAAGCGGGTTCTGCTGGCAGAGACACGCGCGGAATGCTGCGCAGCCACGAATTTGACAAGGTTGAGATTTTTTCAATTACCACACCCGAAGGTGCACCGGCAATGTTGACCGAACTCATCACGCGCGTTGAGCGTGTTATTGCCAACCTGGGTTTGCCTTATCGAATTATTGAAATTTGCACAGGCGATATGGGTCAAAGCCATCACCGCAGTTTCGATGTTGAGGTGTATGCGCCAGGATGCGACGCGTGGCTTGAAGTTAGTTCGGTCAGTTGGTTTAGCGATTACCAAGCACGCCGAGGTGATATTCGCATGAAGCGCACGGGACAAAAGGGAACCGAGTTCGTACACACGCTGAATGCGTCTGCGCTTGCCGTTCCGCGTGTGTGGGCTGCAATTATGGAGAACTTCCGCCAAGCAGATGGATCGGTTGCCATTCCTTCCGTGCTCCATCCGTACATGCGTGGCACAACCGTGATTCACCCGAAATAGGCGCCGTGTCTCTACGTGACCGCCGTGTGCAGTACGAAACTGCAGGTCTTGAACGAAACGATCTAGACAATAATCCACTTGTGCAATGGCAACGTTGGTATGACCAAGCTGCAGAAGCTTCTGTTGCAGAACCAAACGCCATGACTTTGTCAACGATTGGAATAGATGGTGGGCCAGATTCGCGCATCGTGTTGGCTCGAGGTGTTGATGAATCGGGTTTTGCGTTTTATACCAATTACGACAGCGCCAAGAGCAAGCAGTTAGTTGAACATGCACAAGCTTCGGCGGTGTTTGGTTGGTTGGATTTACATCGCCAAGTGCGAGTGCGTGGAATAGTTACCAGGCTGTCGGACCACGTAAGCGATGAGTACTTTGCATCGCGTCCGCGGGAGTCTCAATTGGGTGCATGGGCTTCGCCACAGTCGCAACCGATTGCAGGCCGCGACGAGTTGGTAAGCCGATTGACCGAAGCAGAACAGCGTTTTTCAGGGCGTGATGTTGAGCGACCGCCACATTGGGGTGGATGGGTGTTGGCTCCACGCGAAATTGAGTTTTGGCAAGGCCGACCGAGTCGCTTGCACGACCGTTTTCGCTATGTATTGCAACCAGATGCTTCGTGGTTTATTGAGCGTCTGGCTCCGTAGAACTATTTGATGCATTCCACGTATGCACTGCGCGTACGAGGCCATCAATGAGCGATTGAGTATGTGGAGTGAGATGTGGACCTTCCCAATCCCACCACAGCGGACTTGCACCGCGCACGCGAGGAGGCAACTCAATCTGCACTCCATGGTTGCGAACGCGGTTAACAGGATTATCCATGTGTTGTCCTGCGAGATCGACAGGAATGCGACCCAGATCATCAACAACGTTGTAAGCAGGCAGCGCCGTTCGCAAGTGTTGTGCAACGTGCGTTGCTAAACCGCGGTTTCGGCCACCAAGCAGCAGGCTTGTGAAAAAACCCTGTCGACCAAAGCCATGAATGGTGATGACCGTGTCGACATGATTAATAAAACGAGACAGCGTTTCTGAATGTTGCGGGTCAATTCGATGCGACGGCACATGCCACTTCAACGATGCTGGTTGATGAATTCCGTAATATGAACTCCCCGTTGCTTCTGCAGCATGCTGGGCGATGATGTCGGTCGCTTCTTCTAACCCACCACCATGGAATGCCATGAAACCAAATGTTCCGCGTAATTCACAGACCTCTTCAACGGAGGGGTGGGCAAGCAGTTCGTCAAGCATTAGCGGAGGTACCTACTCGCAAGTTGTTTGATGCGATTTAGTCCAACGATCGACAGCGCTACGCCAATGATCAGTGCACAAATAAACGCAAGACGTGATGCGCCTTGTTCTTGTAGCCACAACGAAACAGAGTTCTGCCAGTTCTCCACATTGGACACGACGTTGCCAAGTGAACTGCGCTCACTAATTGCTCCGTACCAATACCAGGAGAGATACGCGCCGGTAATGGCAATGAACCCGGCTGCAACTTTGTCGATGTAGCGGAGACTGCGCTTCAATACTCGCGACATTCCTGTCTTTGCTGCTGCAAGTGTGACAGTAAGTGCAGTAACGAGTAGCGACATGCCAAGCCCGTACATCACAATGCTGATGACGCCAGAAGCAAAGCCATTTGTGCTGATTGAACCAAGAATTGCTGTGGTGAGCAAACCAATGGTGCAACCAATGCTGGCGACCGCATAGCCAACTCCAAAGATGAACATGGCTCGAGTGGAGTGGTCTTTTCTAGCGTTAGGGAGTGATGTGGCAAATGAAGGTTTCCATCCAAACAACATGGCTATGCCTAAACCAATCAGTGCGATTCCAATCACAAACCCGGCGTATTTGGCATTGAGTTCAATCCATTGGGTAAACAGCCGCGAAATTGAACCAACGATCAGAAACACAACAAGAAATCCAGATGAAACTGCAGCACTGACACGCAGCGCGCGTTGCATTGGGGCTCGTGTAACGCCCTGGTTTGCGCCGTCAATACCCAAGAAGTACAGCAAATATGCGGGAAGCAAAACAAAACCACAGGGGTTTACCGCTGCAAGCATGCCCAACATGAAGCTGTAAGCAAAGTTTCCCTCAATCACAATGTCGGCAATGATCATGATGCAAACCATTGAGCAATCAGTGACTCAAGTTTGTCGGAACTGATTTCACCTGCAACTTGATCAAGGATGTTTCCACTGCTGTCAATGAAGAGAGTGCTCGGTGCAGTAACCACTCCCAGTTCGCGGACAACAGTTCCAGACTGATCAAACACGATGGGGTAATTGATTCCGTACTTCTCACCAAAAGCCTTAGCCATTTCTGGAGAGTCGTTCATGTTTAAACCGATAAAGCGAACGTTGCTGTGAGTTTGTTGTGCCTGTGCAAAGGCAGGAATCTCGCGCCGACAGGGTTCACATGTGGAGTACCAAAAGTTGAGAATGATGGGTGAGCCAACAAAGCTCTGCAAAGCAATGGTGTTTCCGTCGAGATCGGTTATGTCAACATCGGGCAGTTGCTTGCCAACAACGGGATCATTGGTATCAAGCGATGGGTAGGGGACTTCGCCTGGAGTGGTCATTTGGGCATCAATTTCTGGCTTGCTGCTCGCACTCCATACCCATCCACCCACCGCGCTGATAGCGAGCACCGCAACGGCGATGCGAAGGCGGGAACGAACGAAAGGCACAGAAGCAGGTTACCGATGGTGCTGAACCGCTTCGGGGCGCTGCTCCTGTGCCTTCTGACCGCTTGTACGTGCGTGGGGGTTATGCAACGAGATGTGCGGGAATGGGAACTTCTTGCACAGCGGTGACTCGTACCGACTTGGTCACCGGCCGGCCACGCGGACGCTTGGTGGCACATACCCGACCCTCTTCGAGTAGTTCGCCACCCCAGACACCCCACGGCTCGTTGCGCTCTAGTGCACCGCTGAGACAGTCAACTTTTGATGTGCAAGTTGAACAAATTGCTTTCGCACGCTGAATGTCTACGAACTCTTCCGAGAAGAACAAGTACGACAATGTGCCATTGCCGTCGCTGCAGCGCTGTGCAGACAACATGATGATGTCGTCTTCGTGTTCGAGTGTGATGGTGGTCATTGCATTTGCCTTTCTGTGTTGTATGGATTGGCTTCACGTCGGAGAACGCTCTGGGGGGAAATAAAAAAGCCGCTGGGATTTCTCCCAGCGGCCTCTTGGCGTTCTCCGACGTGAAATCTGTTTACGTCGGGACTCCTAAGAGGCCTTTGGCCGGACGCTTCGTGAAACCTTTGGTAAATTTCGCGACTCCGACCTGCATATAAAACCAGCGTGACGCATTCGCGTTCGCGGTTGTTACGGTCGCATACGCGCGTGAGTCAGCATTGACTGCCGACAGACGTGAAGCGAGATTGCGTAACAACATGGACTTGTAGCCAACCATGCCAAAATGTAAATAGCAAGCGATTTAACGCGAGTGCCACCAAGTCCAATGCTGGATAGGGTCAGAGAGCATGTGGAGGCCTCAAGAACCCGTACCTTTGCCGCAGGCGGGCAGGACTTTTTCCACGAGTCGCCGTGTGCGATTGGGCGATGTCACACCAAAAGGCCGGTTGCGCCTCGATGCCACCGCTCGGTACTTACAAGACATCGCCAACGACGATGCAGTGGATGGCAATTACCCAGACATTCATGGCTGGGTGGTGCGTCGCACCGAGATGTGGGTGTATCAGTTCCCTACGTACATGACGGACATCTCACTGACCACATGGTGTGGTGGTTATGGGTCGCATTGGGCAGAACGTCGAACACACATTGTTGGCGCAGATGGCGCCCGCATTGAAACCGCTGCGTTGTGGGTACACGTGAACATGCAGACATTGAAACCAGAGCCGCTTCCCGAAGGCTTCATTCCCTTAATTGCAGAGTCGAGCGGTGGCCGAAAAGTGCGTTCTAATTTTGTTGTCGGAAAATCACTGCCCGAGTTAACAGCGCTTGACGCAACAAGTGAGTCATGGCCGGTTCGATTCGCGGACATGGATGCAGTTGGCCACATGAACAATGCTTCCTACTGGATTGCAGCCGAAGAGTATCTGTCGAAACACGGTGAACTTCGTGCACCAATGCATGCGGTAGTTGAACATCATCTATCGGTTGACCCGGGAAATGACATTCGCTTAGTCACGCAACACATTGATGATCGAGTGATCATTCGCCATGTGTTGGGCGGCGATGCCGTTGCTGCGGTGACGCAACTAGTGAAGTTGCCTCAGTAACTACGAAACGCGTATGTATTCGCGAACACCATCGCGAACCGTAAACGAAAATTCACCAGCAATGCGCAAGTGTTCAAGATGTGCAAATGTTTCACTGTCTGCCATAGTTCCTTGAGCACGCGGAGAAAACAAGTGACCAGAAAATTCTGTAACTGTTGTCGGTCGGTCGAGTTCTGCTGCAGCAGAGCGCAACTTTTCAAGCCGACCTCGATGATGTTCTTTGATTTGTTCGCAGCGAGTTGCAATGTCGGCAAATGGTTTTCCGTGCGCAGGCAAACAAATGCCAACTTGTGATCCAAACGCACCAACTTTGTCGAGGGAATTGAAAAAGCCTGCGAGTGGGTCGGGGTACTTGCTCATTCCAGAAATGTGCGGAGTAATGGTTGGCAACACATGGTCGCCGCACAACATGACGCCAGTGTCTGCATCAAACAAACACAAGTGATCTTCGGTGTGTCCGGGAGTGTGAATGGCCATCCACTTACGACGAGCAAGCGAAATGTATTCGCCCTCAGCAAGCCGCACGGTTGGTTGTGGAACTTTAAACAGTTGCGGTAACACGCGAAATGCGTTGTAATACATTTTGCGACGAAGAGGCAGTTGGTATCCAGGGCCACCCCACGGTGTTTCACCCGTTCCTCGTTTGTGCCGTGCAGCTATTTCCACATCCATATCGTCGGGTTCGTTTGGGTCGAACCACAGGCGGAAGCTTTGGTGGGTAATGATGTCGGCCCCCGTGGCGGCGCGCAGGCGGGCGGCACCCCCAAAATGGTCGGGATGGCTGTGTGTGACCACGATGGAGTGAACGCGCTTCAAAGGCACTCCTAAAGCCCCTAAACGGGCGTTTATTGCCCTCCAGTTGGCCTTTCCAGGTAGTCCGGGGTCAACCACGGCAACCCCTCGTTCGTCCTCAAAGACGTACATGTTCACGTGGCCGAGGCCGGGCATATCGATGGGTAATTGGGTGCGATAGATGCCCGTCGCAACTTCAGTGATTTCATCCGTTGCTGGAACTTGTTCCTGCTTGGTGAACGTTGGCTTGGACATCGCTGTCCACAGTAGTAGAGCTACTCGGGTTTTAGCGGAGTGAACACACGCTCACGGTAAAACGCTAATTCATTCACACTTGCGCGAATGTCGTCTAATGCTCGGTGCGTTCCACCTTTATTTGGTCGATCAGATCCAAGTTTTGGATACCAGCGACGAGCAAGTTCTTTAATCGTTGAAACATCAACTGATCGGTAATGCAAATAGTTTTCAATCTCGGGAAGGTACTTTGCAAGGAAGCGGCGATCAGTGCCGATGGAATTTCCGCACAACGGGATAGTGCGCGCCTCTGGAATATGTTGACGAATGAACTCCAAAGTTGCCACGCCAGCTTCTTCCAGTGTGATGGTGCTCGACTTAATGGCTTCGAGCAAACCCGACTTGGTGTGCATGTCGACCACAATTTGGTTCATGCGAGCCAGCACCTCGTCTGATTGATGAATCACCAGATCGGGACCTTCGGCGATGATGTTCAGATCGTCATCGGTGATGAGTGTGGCGATTTCCACGATGACGTCGGTTTCAGGCTCTAGGCCAGTCATTTCAAGGTCCATCCACACCAGCACGCCATGCAATCTAGGCGTAATCTCGTGCAATGTCTAAAAGTGAGATTGGTGTCCAGATCCAACGGTTAGATCCTGATTTGCCGTTACCGGTGCCAGCACATCTTGGCGACGCAGGGCTCGATTTGTATGCGCGCGAAGACGCAGTCATTCCTGCGCGTGGAGGCAGGCTGCTTATGCCAACTGGTGTTGCAGTTGCAATTCCACATGGATATATGGGACTTGCAGTTCCTCGCAGTGGACTTGCACTAAAGCACGGCATCACGTTGGTGAACACACCAGGAATCATTGACAGCGGTTATCGAGGTGAATTGAAAGTGGTCATGATCAACACGGACCCTGAACTTGATTATGAAGTGAAACGCGGAGATCGCGTGGCGCAGTTGATTATTTCTCGCTACGACAATGTGACATGGACCGAAGTATCGGAACTCAGTGGTTTTGATCGCGGTGGTGGGTTTGGCCACTCTGGTCGCTAATTAGCGCGCAGATGGCCCCCGACTGAGCAAAACACCAGTTGCTTCGCACTGAATAAT
>JBEGVD010000051.1:0-5227 GCA_041178585.1 Actinomycetota bacterium | reverse complement strand
GCGATGGCCCTCGACGTCATGGGCATGCACGATGAAGCACGACGCGCATACGCATGGCTCGCCGACATTCAGCGCCAAGATGGCAGCTGGCACAACTATTACATGCCAGATGGTTCACTTGAAGACGCCAAGCTTGACACCAACGTGTGCGCCTACATTGCAACGGGAATTTGGCATCACTACCTCGTCACTTCAGACGAGGCGTTTATTCGTGTGATGTGGCCGACGGTGAAGCGTGCACTTACCTGGGTGCTTGGCATGCGTAAAGACGATGGAACGATTTTGTGGGCATGCGAAATTGATTCGCGGCCGTGGGACTATTCATTACTCACTGGTTCTTCTTCTATTCGCCACGCCCTTCACTCGGGAGCAAACATTGGTGCAATCATTGGCGAAAGCCAGCCAGAATGGCGAGCAGCAGCCGACACGATTGACCATCTGATTGGCACAGATCAAACTGTTTTTGAGCCAAAACTGCGCTGGGCAATGGACTGGTACTACCCCGTGCTGACTGGCGCAACCATTGGAGCAGAAGCCAAAACTCGCTTATTGAATCAGTGGGACGAATTCATCATTGATGGACGAGGTGTGCGTTGCGTAAACGACGAAGACTGGGTGACCGCAGCAGAAACTGCTGAGTGTTCACTTGCCCATGCTGCAGCGGGTGAAATAGATAAGGCAAAAGAGTTGCTGTCGTGGACTCGCGCACATCGCAACGATGATGGCTCGTACTTCACCGGCATTGTTTACCCAGGCAGAATTGTGTTTCCAGCAGATGAGCGCAGTGCATACACCGCAGCTGCTGTAATTCTTGCTGCTGATGCAATTTCACAGGCAACGCCGGCAAGCAAATTGTTTCTCAGCAGCACTGTGTTTGACTGATTTGTTATTTCGCTCGGTTCAAAATACGCAATGATCCCGTGCACGATGTTTCAACAAACTTCCCAGAATTGATTGCAGCAAGATAAATCTCTTCATACGGTGCTTGACCACCAAGTGCTGGGTCACTGAATACGTCGTGAATGGCAAGTGTTCCAGCAACTGCAACATGCGGTGTCCACGCCACGTAATCATTACGTGCAACTTCGCGACCGTGCCCGCCATCGATGAACAACATGCCAATTGGCTCGCTCCATGACGCTGCAATAACTGGTGAATCACCCACAACCCCTTTGACTACTGAAGTGAGATTTGCACGATGCATCGTGTGCTCAAAGTGCGGAAGTGTGTTCAAACGGCCCGTTGCAGGATCGACCAACGTTTGATCGTGCCATTCCCAGCCCGGCTGATTTTCTTCAGAGCCACCATGATGGTCAACGGCATATAACACGGTGTTTGACAATCGCGCAGCCTCACCAAACCACACGGTGCTCCTACCGCAATACGAGCCAATCTCAACAAAGGGCAGGGTTGGGCACTCTGCTCCAGCACGTAATGCTGCTGCGAACAGCGCATCTCCCTCGTTCTCAGGCATGAAACCCGTGGTGCTCAATGCAATCTCTCGCAGAACGCCACTCAACTGTGTCACAACATTTCACGCTACAGCAGTCCAATACGCGGTCTCTTTACTGGCAACATAGAGGTATGGCTTCCCCCCTTCAAGACCTTGTCACCCTGCTCGATCTCGAGGCAATTGAGGTCAATATTTTTCGCGGACAATCACCAGACGAAAATCGGCAGCGAGCTTTCGGAGGACAAGTTGCCGGCCAAGCACTCGTTGCCGCATCGCGCACCATTGACGAACCTGGACGGCATGTTCACTCGTTGCATGCCTACTTTCTTCGCGCAGGCGACCCTGGGGTACCAATTTTGTATGAAGTAGATCGCATTCGCGATGGCAAGAGTTTTTCAACACGACGGGTTGTCGCCATTCAACATGGCAAAGACATTTTTAATTTGCATGCAAGTTTTCAGAAACACGAAGAAGGTTTAGAGCATCAAATTTCCATGTTGGAGGGCACGCCTGAGCCCGAGTCGCTCCCCGATTTCAAAACTCGCATGGAGCCGTACAAGGAAAAACTCGGTGAGTGGTACGACAGACCGCGCCCAATTGACCAGCGATATGTTGACGGCGACCCATTCCGCCGCAGAGGAAACCCCTTGCCTGGTCAGCGCGTGTGGATTCGGGCTGACGGCACGTTGCCCGACGACAGTGTCTTGCACGCCTGCATTGTTACCTACGCCAGCGACATGACCTTGCTCGATACGGCGCTACTGCCCCACGGGTTGGCTTGGACCGATGGTTCGGTGCAAATGGCCAGCCTTGACCACGCCATGTGGTTCCATCGACCATTCCGCGCCGACGAATGGTTGCTGTACCAGCAGTCGTCAATTTCCACTTCTGGGTCGCGTGGACTTGCTCAAGGCAACATCTTCACCAAAGACGGCAAACTCGTGGTCACCGTGGTGCAAGAAGGACTCACACGACTCGCTAAATAGTTAGCGACGACCTTCCATAAACATGCCGCGGAGGGCCGAGAAGTTTTCGACGCAGTGACCTGCACCCAAGACCACAGCCTCGAGCGGCTGATCGCTCATGTTCACCGGCACCCGAGTGTCGCGCTCAATTCGCTGGGCCAACCCGCGCAGCAACGCGCCACCGCCAACCAAATACATACCCCGAGTGAGGAAGTCTTGCGACAACTCTGGCGGCGCCACGGCCAAACAACGAATCACTGAAGCCACCATTTGCGCAACTACGTCTTCAATGGCGTCACGAATTTCCTGTGCAGTCAAAATGACTGTCTTTGGTAATCCACTCACCAAGTCGCGGCCGCGTACTTCAGCGTCGCGATCTTCGGCAGTTGCCATTGCGCTACCAATGCTGATTTTGATTTCTTCTGCAGTTCGCTCACCAATTGCTAATCCGTGTTCGCGACGCACATGACTTTGAATGGCAGCGTCAATATCAAAACTTCCAACTCGAACTGCTTCAAGGGCAACAATTCCGCCAAGCGAAATAACTGCAGTTTCAGTTGTTCCACCACCAATGTCGATCACCATGTTGCCAACAGGTTCATTAATTGGAAGGTCTGCACCAATTGCTGCAGCCATCGGTTGTTCCAACAACTGTGCATCGGCTGCACCAGCGCGACGTGTTGCGTCGGTTACTGCGCGACGTTCAACTTCAGTAATTGCCGATGGCACGCAGATCAAAACCTTTGGTCGCGAAAAACGCGAAACGCCTGCACGTTGCAACAGCAGTCGAATCATCTTTTCTGTAATTTCAAAGTCAGTAATTGCACCGCCACGTAGCGGTCGGACCGCAACGATGTAACCAGGTGTTCTGCCGATCATTCCCCAAGCTTCTTGACCTGTTGCCAGCACTTCTCCCGTTTTGCGATTAACCGCAATAACTGAAGGTTCGTTGATCACAATTCCCCTGCCCTGCATGTACACCAAGGTGTTTGCGGTGCCAAGGTCGATGGCTAAGTCACGTGCCATATTGAATTACCGCCTCTGTTGCCGATCGCGCGATTCCTGCAATTGCTGGCGCAAATGCGCCCGCGAATCGTCAGAAAGTGCGTCTAAGTGCCTGTGAAAAGCTGCCATTCCATTGTTCTTATTCACTCGCTGACCTTCTTGCCACACCAAGTACGCAAGTGTTAGCGCTGACACAACAGAAATTGCTACGAACAAAATGGTGAGTGGTGCCATTGCGATCATGAGAGTGACTTTGACTTCGTTAGCTCATCAATTGTCGTGATGTGTTGTGCGCTTTGCGCCCAATCATTACCATCACCCCACGACTCATGTTTCCAAATTGGAACAGTTGACTTCAATGCATCAATTCCAAATCGTGCTGCTTCAAATGCTGCAGGTCGATGTGGTGATGACACCACTACCAACACCGATGATTCGGTGAGTTGCAACTCACCAATTCGATGCAACAGAGCCACTCGCCCAATGTCTGACCATTGCCGGCGCATCTCTTCAACAATTGAAACGCACTTCGGCACGACTTCTTCTTCATATGCCTCATAAGTCAGCGTGCGAACATCAGTGCGACCATCTGAATGGTCGCGCACCGTTCCAGAAAACACCACAACCGCCCCACAACTTGGCAATAGTGCCCAGTCGTATGTTGCCCCTACCTGCAATGGCTGCTCCGTGAGCTCAATCCATGTGTCGCCGTTATGGAGATTTCGGCGCTCAGTCACAGGTTCAGCGTACCCGAGGTGGGCGACGTGCCTTGTGAAGTTGACATGACTAACCTTCGCCTCGTGCCGAACAACCACCACGATGATGAACACTCGGAGAATTCCGATCCATCGGGTGAAGTTATTTTCAACGCGCCACTTCCACCGTACGAAAGGCAGTGGCGACACCCCAGCGAAGTTGCACAACAGGTGCAACTTTCAACACCAGAGCCACATCTTCCTTCGCGCACCTTGCGGTCAGTCGTGTCGTGCGCGGCAGTTACCAGTTTCGCTGTCTCCCTCGTGCTGCTCTGGGTGGTTACCCCCCGCTCAAACACATGGGCTCCCATCACAGCCAAACGAACTGCCCTCGCGACAACCCAACGGCAAGCCACACGAGCACCCCTTGCTCTTGGAACCATGTCTTCAGATGACGACTTTGTTATTCCACTCACCTCTACTGGGTACTTCGTTGGCAGTGGAATAGGACTTTTGCCTAACGAGGAAATTGAAGCTCGGTTCGTCGATGGAACCACGGTGTTACTGCGCGTTCTTGAAGTGGACTCCAGCACCGGAATTGCATGGTTGCATTCTGTTGATTCGTCTACCCATCGATTTATCAACCTTGCGCAAAACCTCACGCCTCCATCAACTGTGCTGAGCGAAATGAGGCAAGGCCAGCGTTTGTTTATCGCTTCCCCTTCCGAAGGAATGAGTGATGCACGAATTGCAATTTCATCTGCACATTCAACGCAACACAATCTGTGGCCAATTGATTTCTTTATGCACGACCATTGCCGAGGAGCTGCTCTTAATTCCTTGCAACAACTCATTGGTTGGTGCGTTGAGCTCAATGGTGCATTTTGGGTAGTCCCCACTCGTCAATTAGTGGACGTACTTCATAGGCTGGAAAGCAATGTCAGACAGCCCTAGCGAAAACCCATTTTCGGGATTGCCATTCTTTGGAGATATGGCAAAAGCCATGTCATCCCAGGGTCCGTTGCAGTGGGACGTAGCACGCCAAACGGCAATGATGACGGCACTTTCTGGCAACTCCACCGAGCCCAACGTCGACCCAGCCGCCAGAG
>JBEGVD010000050.1:0-10759 GCA_041178585.1 Actinomycetota bacterium | reverse complement strand
TCTTCGCTGCCCTCTATGGAACGGTCTACGTGGCTCTCAGCGGCAAAGTGCACAACCGCGTCGTGTCCGCGCATTGCAGAATCTACGTCACCAGGCTGGCAAATGTTGCCCTTCACGAATGAATAACGCTTGTTGTCGTCGACGTCTTTCAACGTAGACAAGTTTCCGGCGTACGTGAGCGAGTCGAACACAGTTACTTCATGATCGGTATTTGCAAGCACCCAACGCACATAGTTTGAACCAATAAAGCCGGCGCCGCCGGTAACAAAAATCTTCATGCGTGAAATCAGGTCCTCAGTGAAAAGTGCGGCTGAAACTGGGGGTCAATGTTGTCGCGAGTTGGGTTTTCTTGATCGCGCTTGCTCAAAATTGGATTCGCAAAACCCCAGTCGGCTTTCACTGCTGGGTCGTTATATGCAAGGCCACGCTCGTCGGCTGGGTTGTAATAACCATCCACCAAATAGGTAATGGTCATGTCGGTCAGTGAAGCAAAACCGTGCGCAACACCTGGCGGAATGAAAATGCCGCGGTGATCATGCGATCCATCTGCTTGTGTTCCCAAATCAATTACCTGCGTCGCACCATCGGTTGGCGAACCTGTGCGCAGGTCGTGTAAGACCACGCGGCACGAACCGTATGGCACATACCAGTAGTCACTTTGGTGCAAGTGATAGTGCAAGCCAACAACGCAACCGGCCTGGCGATCGCCACGGTTGCCCTGAATCATTTCGCGGCCGAGTGGAAACCACTGGCGACGATACGTTTCGATAAAAAAGCCACGCTCGTCTTTGAACATGGCAGGTTCAACAATCTGCACATCTTTAATCACGCTTGATTCTGTAATAACAGCCATTATTCGAGTTCTACTTTCGAGTCGTCGCCCAACATCAGGCGAAGTGCGCGTGGCTTTTGTTCCGAACGTGTTACTTGCACGTCGCGACCAATGAGCGAATCGGTAAGGCGTTCGATGCCAACAATGCTCGAGCCGTCTAACACCACGCTGTGTTCCATTTCGGAGTGTTCAACTTTGCAGTTACGACCAAGCGACGTGTATGGCCCGATGTATGCGTGATCAATCACTGAGCCTGCACCAATAACCACTGGTCCGCGAATACGCGAGTTGCGAACAACGGCGCCCTTTTCAATTACGACACGACCCTCAATTTGCGACGAAGCATCTACATCGCCTTCGTTGCGCGACTCCAACACTTCAAGCACTAAGCGATTGCATTCGAGCAGTGGGTCTTTTTTGCCGGTGTCAATCCACCAACCTTCAAGCACCTTGTGGTTCACCACATAGCCCTGTTCAACAATCCATTGAATAGCGTCGGTAATTTCAAGTTCGCCACGAGGCGACGGCTTAATTGCGCGCACTGCATCGTTAATGGTTTTGTCAAACAAGTACACGCCAACAAGTGCGAGGTCGGACGGTGGGTTCTGTGGTTTCTCGACCAAGCGCACAACATGACCTTCAGCAGTTACTTCTGCAACACCAAACTGGCGAGGGTCTTCCACGTGGCACAACAAAATTTGTGCAGTCGGTGCTTTTGGTCCACCAGCTTTGCGCGCAGCTTCAAACTCGTCTACGAATTCGTTCAGACCTTGTTCGAGCATGTTGTCGCCTAAATACATCACGAAATCGTCGTCGCCCAAGAAGCCATGTGCAATCAGTACGCAGTGCGCCAAGCCAAGTGGTGCGTCTTGTGGGATGTAGGTGACCTTTACGCCGAATTGTGAGCCGTCGCCTACTGCCGCACGAATCTCTTTGCCCGTTTCACCAATGATGATGCCGATCTCACGGATACCTGCCTTGGCCATGGCTTCGATGCCATAAAACAAAATTGGCTTGTTGGCAATAGGCACCAATTGCTTGGCACTGGTGTGGGTGATGGGCCTAAGGCGCGTGCCCGCGCCGCCCGAAAGAATGAGGCCCTTCATAACGGCTCTAGGTTAGGCGAACTAGCGTCTTCCCCATGGCTGAACCCCTGCTGCATGCCTTTGCCAAGCCCACTAAGACTGATTTCATTCGCATTGTGCGCGGAAGTGGCGCATTGCTCTGGGACGACAAGGGCAACGAATACATCGACGCCATTGGCAGCCTCTGGTACAGCCAGGTGGGTCATGGCAACGCAGAAATTGCTGAAGCAGTCGCTGAACAAATTCGCACGCTTGAAACGTATTCAATTTTTGATCCATTCACTAACGAGATGGCCGAACAGCTGGCTGCAAAGTTGGTATCGCTCTCGCCGCTTCCCGACTCTCGCGTGTTTTTGTGCGGCAGTGGATCGGAAGCAATCGACACGGCAATGAAACTTGCGCGTGTTGCTCATGTGCAAGCAGGACACCCAGAAAAAACAATCATCATTTCGCGTAACCGTGGATACCACGGCACAAACTACGGGGGTACCAGCGCGCAAGGTTTGCCACTGAACAAAATTGGTTACGGGCAATTGCTTCCCGAAGTGGTGCAGGTAGATAGCGACAACATTGAAGACCTCGCATCGTTCATGAAAGACAACGGTGCACGCGTTGCGGCAATCATCACCGAACCACTGCAAGGAGCAGGTGGCGTGTACCCGCCAGCAGATGGTTACTTAGAAGGCGCCCGAAAGTTGTGCGATCAGTACGGAGCGCTCCTTATTTTTGACGAAGTGATTACCGGCTTCGGTCGACTTGGCACATGGTTTGCTGCCAACTACTACAACGTTGTGCCCGATCTGTTGTGCTTCGCCAAAGGTGTCACTTCTGGATACCAACCACTCGGTGGAGTGTTCGTTGGCCGCACTGCATTGAACGCGCTTGAACGTGACCCCGATTTCTTTTTGCGCCACGGCTACACATACTCGGGCCACTCTGCCGTATGTGCTGCAGCGTTGAAGAATTTGGAAATCATCGAACGCGACGGATTGATTGAGCGAGCCAAGCATGTTGGCAAACGTTTGAGTGAAGGTTTGCATTCACTGGCAGCTGATGGACTGATTGATTCAGTTCGAGGCGCAGGTGCAATTTGGGCAGCGGGATTGAAGCCCGATCAAAACTGTGTAACCATTCGCGACAACATGATTAAGCGTGGAGTTATTGCCCGCTCGATCAATGCAGACACCAACGCATTTTGCCCACCATTCGTTATTACCGATCAACAAATAGACAAGCTGCTCGACGTTTTCGCCGCGGCAGCACAAGGAAAGTAGAACACCATGGGTCAACTCACAGGTCAGCGCGCATTTATTACAGGTGGAGCAAGTGGAATTGGTGCCGAAATGGCCCGCCGCTTCACCAAAGAAGGCGCAACGGTTGTCGTTGCCGACGTGAACGACACGCTTGGCAAACAAGTAGCAGCCGAAGTTGGCGGCGAATACGTGCACCTCGACGTAACCAGCGCCAAAGCCTGGGAAGAACAATACGAAATTGATAACAACTTCGACATCGTGTGCCTAAACGCTGGCGTTTCGACGCACCAAAACGTGCTCGGCGACCCAAGCACGTACCCACTCGAACGTGTTGACAACGATTCGTACTACCGCATCATGAGCATCAACGTGGACGGAGTGGTGTTTGGTGCGCGCGGAATTGTGCCGCACATGGTTGCGCGCAAGAGCGGCCACATTTTGGTGACGGCTTCACTTGCCGGAATTATTCCCATTGCACCAGACCCTATTTATGGTCTCACCAAGCACGCAATGGTTGGCTTTGTGAAGAGCATGGGCCAAGCACTCGAACCGCATGGCGTGTGCATCAGCGCGCTGTGCCCAGGTTTCCTCGATACACCTCTGGTCAGCCCACTTGCCCGCGAGTTCGCATCAACCTTCAGTCTCGGAGTCATGCCAGTGGAAGTTGCAGGCGACCTCGCCATGCGCGCACTCACCGAACGCATCAACGGTTCACAATGGGTGGTTTCTGCAGGCTTCCCTATTGCTCGTTACGAACACAAAGATCCGTTTGCTGGCTGAATCCGTGAACAAACCTGAATTCAATCCGTTTAATCCGGAGTTTCGCGCACATCCTTACCCGTTCTACGATGCACTGCGCTCGCACGAACCCGTGCATACCACCGAATTTGGCATGGTGGTGCTCACACGATATGACGATGTGTCCACAACACTTAAAAGTGCAGACTTCAGCCGCGACATTGAAAAGTATTCAACTCAGGCAACTTCAGCAGCGCGTCAACGCAGACGCGAAATGCAACGCGAACGCACGAAATCTATTTTGAACCTAGATCCGCCAGACCACACTCGTTTACGCCGCATTGTGTCAAAGTCATTTACACCAAGCGCCATGGAAAAACTTCGTGGACGCATTCAGCAATTAGTAGACAACGTTCTTGATGCCGCACAAGAGCGTGGTTCTATCGAACTTATTGACGACCTTGCATTCCCCGTTCCATTCCAAGTGATTTCCGATTTACTTGCTATGCCAACTGAGCGCGCTGATGAAATGCGTGAGTGGTCACAGATCATTACCAATTCGCTTGAGCCAACAGCAACCGATGAAGAACTTGCACAGTCCGATGCAGCAGTTGCACAACTGGTTCCCTATCTCACATCAATCATCGAAGAACGTCGCAAGAATTTGGGCGATGACATGTTGTCAAGCCTGATCACCGCTGAAGAAGCTGGCGACAAAATGACTACCGATGAATTGATGGCGTTTCTTGTGTTGCTGTACATCGCTGGTCACGAGACCACCGTGAACCTCATTGGTAATTCCACTCTTGCGTTGTTGCGCCACCCCAACCAAGCCGCGATTGTTCATCAGAGTGGGTTGAGTTCGCAAGCGATTGACGAGTTGCTGCGCTTCGATGGCCCTGTGCAACACACCGTGCGTATTCCGCTGAAGCCAGTGCAGTACGAAGCACAAGGCAACACCTTCACGATTGAGCCTGGAACTGTGGTGCTCACGTCGCTTGGTGCCGCGAACCACGACCCAGCGGTGTTCGATGCGCCACACGAACTGCGCCTTGATCGCCCTAACTCACATCGCCATATGGCCTTTGCATCAGGCATTCACTATTGCTTAGGTTCAGCCCTTGCCAAACTGGAAACCGAAGTTGCGGTGGGAACGCTGTTTCAACGCTTCCCCACCATGTCCATTGTTGGCACACCGTCGTGGCGCGATCGCCTCACTATTCGAGGCGTAAACCAGTTGCAGCTCAATCTTTCGTAAGACGAGCAATCAAACTGCTGGTGTCCCAGCGCTTGCCGCCCATGGCAATCACTTCTTCATAAAACTTGTCGACCATTTCGGTCATTGGCAATTGTGCGCCATTGCGCTTTGCTTCATCGAAGCAAATTGCTAAGTCTTTACGCATCCATTCCACAGCAAAACCAAATTCAAACTCGTCGCGGACCATGGTTTTTGCACGGTTTTCCATTTGCCACGACTGTGCAGCGCCTTTAGAAATGACGTCAACAACATCGTCTGGGTTTAGCCCAGCGCGCATGGCGAAATTCAATGCTTCAGACAAACCTTGCGCAATTCCGGCGATACAAATTTGGTTCACCATCTTTGCCAATTGACCAGAGCCTGCATTGCCCAACAACTGGCAACGCTTTGCATATGCATCGATAACTGGATTCACGCGGTCAAATGATGCTTGTTCATTGCTTCCACACATCACGGTGAGTTGACCGTTTTCCGCACCTGCTTGCCCACCAGAAACTGGTGCATCAACAAACCCTGCGCCAACCGCAGTACAAGCATCGGCGAGTTCGCGAGCAAGAGTCGCAGACGCGGTGGTGTGGTCAACCAACACTGACCCAGACTTCAATCCGGCAAGTACACCGTCATCACCAAACACCACCGAGCGAACATCGTTGTCGTTACCGACACACATGAACACAATGTCGCTTTGCTGCGCTACTTCGCGCGGCGTGAGTACGCGCGAACCACCATGTTCGGCAACCCACGCATCTGCTTTTTGTGTTGTGCGGTTGTACACCACAACGTTGTGACCAGCTTTTACAAGGTGGCGAGCCATTGGCCCACCCATAATTCCTAAACCGACGCAGCCAACGTTTGCCACGACTACTTCTTTTTCGCTACAGCCTTAGCGGGAGCTTTTGCAACTTTTGCGACCTTGGCAACCTTTGCTGCTTTTGCAACTGGCTTTCCTGCATCTTTGGCAACTGCCTTAGCAACTGGCTTGGCATCATCTTTTGGAATCTGCTTCACGATCTTGGCGCCCTTTGAAGGCTTCAACACACCTTGTTCAAGTGCTGCATCCAGCCACACTTCTGCAGCATCAGTTGAAACTTTGAGTGCAGGTGAAATTTCTGAAATCAAGTTGATGCGTGCACGGTCGTACATGGTTTTTTCTGCAGCCGATAATGCGCTGTCACGGTCACGTGCAGCCAAGTTACGAACTACTTCTGCAACTTGATACACATCGCCACTCTTCAACTTTTCTTGGTGGTTCTTAAATCGACGCGACCAGTTTGCAGGAACACGTGGATCTGCTTTCGACAGCACTGAGCGCAAGTCTTCAAGTTCCGACTTCGAAACCGGCGGGCGAACTCCAACTTGGTTTGCCATTGCAGTTGGCACCGAAAGGGTCATCTCGTTGATGACGGTCTTCAAAATGAGATATTCCTGAACCGCACCAAATGCCTTCATGCGCTTAATGCCATGGACAATGCAAGCACCGTGCTGGGGGTAAATGACGGTGTCACCTTTTTTGAATTTCACTGAAGCGACCTCTCTACAGACTGACCCCGAAAGGATAGGCGTTGAGAGCCCCTAACCCACAATGCACACCATATCTATGCACGTTTTTGCAATGGCGCCCCCGGTAGGAATCGAACCTACGACCTACGGATTAGAAGTCCGCCGCTCTATCCATCTGAGCTACGGGAGCAATTTCTCTGCTCAAATCTACCGCCCACCCAAATATCGAGATGAAGTATCCTTAGAGGCAGTATCTGTCCTGAAATGAACTGGGGAACTATGAAAAAGCGACTCGTACCTGTCCTCGAACAGGAGGAATTCTCCTCATTTTTGGCCAGCTGTGTGGAATCCGCTCGCAAGTATGAGACCCGTCCGGTCTACCCTCCAGAAATAAACGACCTGTATGCGCTGTATACCCGAGTACGGAGCGAGAGATCAATTGCGATTCTCGAGTTTGGATCGGGATGGTCAACATTGGTTTTGTTGAAGGCTTTGGAAGAGAACCGGATTTCACACGGAGATTGGGTTTTTGAAAACCTTAGACACCCAAACCCGTATTCGCTTATGACCGTCGATTGCTCAGAATTATTCCAAAACATCGCATGTGAACGGTTGATCCCCCACTATGGCGATACCAAAGTGATTCCAATTATCTCAAATGTCCAAATGACCACAATTCAAGGACAGTCCTGTCACTTGTTCACAGAAATTCCGCCATTCACCGCCGACTTCATTTATTTGGACGGCCCAGATTGCGATCAAGTTTTTGGTTCAACGAATGGTATGACCGTCAACTTTGGATCAGATGATTACAAATACGGCTTGCCAATGGCAGCAGACCCATACTTGCTTGAGCACTTCTTCTGGCCAGGTACTTGCTTAGTGACGGACGGTCGAGGTGCAAATGCAAGGTTTTTGAAGAATATCTTTAAACGTAATTGGGACTATGAGTACAACACAACATGTGACCAACATGTGTTTCACCTCAATGAACCATCATGGGGAATATATTCGAGCCGATTATTAGAATTGAAATCATCACAAAAATAAACGTGCGTTCACGACTGTTGGTACTGTTTGCGGCATTTTGTTTCGCCACAACTGGCACATCTCGTGCACTTGGGCCAGACAGCGCCACATCAATCGGCGTTGCAGCCATCCGGTTCATTGTTGGCGCGATCGCCTTGCTTGCCGTTACCGCGCTTATCCGTAAGCCTCATGTCACCACGGCAACACTCCCCCTATATATATGGATCATTGCCGGCTTTGGCCAGGCCATGTACGGAGCAACATTTTTTGCAGCAGTCCACAAAACAGGCGTTGCTATCGGCACTGTCGTTGCTCTTGGTTCAGCGCCAATTCTTACAGGAGTGTTGTCAGCAGTGCTGTTTCGTTCGCTCCCTACTCGGACATGGATGCTTGCAACTGTTGCCGCAATCGTCGGCATGTCACTCATCGTGCTGTCTGGCAATGACACGAATGCTTCTGTAGCTGGAATTATGTATGCACTTGCAGCAGGGTTGGGTTACGCACTCTTCGCGTTGGCCAGCAAACGCATCGTTGAGTCAGGAGTATCAAGTGATGTTGCCATGTCACGCGTGTTCGGCATTGCTGCCATCATGCTTGCTCCAACATTATTTTTTGTCAACACCGATTGGGTGCTCACAGCAGACGGAATTTCGCTGGGGCTGTGGCTCGGCATTGTCACCGTTGCTCTCGCCTATTGGGCATATGCGAGCGGGCTTGCGCACTTAGAACCGCGTGAAACAACGATGATCACACTTGCCGAACCAGTAGTTGCAACGATGCTTGGAGCACTGGTGCTCAACGAACGACCTGCCGCGTTTGCATGGCTAGGCATAGTTGTCGTCATCGTTGCACTGGCGTACGAGTCGCTGAACAATGCATCAAATGTGAAACACTGATCACATGCCTCGCGCGCTACTCAGTGTGTACGACAAAACTGGAATCGTTGAATTTGCGCAACATCTACATGAACTTGGATGGGAACTTATTTCTAGTGGTGGCACAGCAACAGTCATTTCTGCTGCAGGTATCCCAGTCATCGATGTTGCCGAAATTACCGGCTACCCCGCCATCTTGGGCCACCGTGTTGTCACGCTGCATCCCTCTATTCACGGCGCACTGTTAGGTGACGTCAATGATGCAGAACATGTTGCTGAAATGCAGCGGCTAAATATTTCACCCATCTCACTCGCCGTCGTCAACCTGTATCCGTTTTCAAGCAATCCAAGCATCGAACTCATCGATGTTGGCGGCCCCGCCATGGTTCGCGCAGCTGCAAAAAACCATGCCCATGTTGCGGTGGTTACTAGTCCGTTGCAGTACGGAGAAACACTTGCAGCACTCAAGTCTTCTGCTGGCATTGATCCGGCAATGCGCAGGTCACTCGCTGCACAAGCCTTCGCCGTCACCGCAGAATACGACGCACAAGTTGCTCAATGGTTTAGTGATGAAACCGCAACGATGCCAGAGCGCATGAGCATGCACCTCGTCCGCGAAGATGTCTTGCGCTACGGCGAAAACCCGCACCAACAAGGTGCTCGTTACCGCATTGTTGGTAACACCAGTTGGTGGAGCACTGCTCAACAATTGGGTGGCAAAGAAATGAGTTATTTAAACGTGCTCGATGGTGAAGCTGCGTGGAAACTGGTGTCCCATTTCGATAGCCCGTGCGTTGCCATCATTAAACACGCAAACCCATGCGGAATGGCCATTGCAAAAACCATCGAAACTGCTTACGAAAACGCTTTGGCTTGCGACCCGGTGAGTGCATTTGGAGGAATCGTCGCTCTGAATCGCACGGTCAACGCATCGGTCGCCGAACAAGTAGCGGACACATTCACCGAAGTGGTTATTGCTCCTGAATTCACCCCCGACGCATTGGCACTGCTGAAAGCAAAAAAGAACATGCGCATCATTGCTGCCGAGCAACCAATAGGCGGGCTTGTACACATGCGTTCCATCAATGGCGGATTTCTTGTGCAGGAAACCGATGTGGTGGAAACTCCTGTTGAGTCGTGGCGAGTGGTGTCAACCGCTACCCCAACGGAAGAGCAACTTGCCGATGCAGTGGTTGCATGGGTTGCGTGTGCATCAGTTTCTTCAAATGCCATCACACTGGTCCGCGACGGTCAAACCGTGGGAATCGGTGGCGGTCAGCAGAACCGCGTCGATGCCGCCCGACTTGCCTGCGAACGTGCCGGTGATCGCGCTCGCGGTGCGGTTGCGGCCAGCGATGCATTCTTTCCATTTCGTGACGGTCCAGACCTACTGGCTCGTCACGGAGTTGCGGTCATTGTGCAGCCTGGAGGGAGTCAGCGCGACGAGGAATCCATCGCCGCAGCCAACGAATGTGGCATGGTCATGATCTTCACTGGCACACGACATTTTCGCCACTGAACATTTTGTAAAGCATGTGACAACCACTCGTTGACTTTTTGTTCAAACTGAGGCTTGAAAAAAGTTCCGACCACTAGTGTCGCGCTATGGGAGGCGGTGCGGGCTCAATTTTGACGTCCCAGCATTTGTGTGTCACTTCTCAAAACAACGATCCTCGTTCTATTGCGCTCCTGCGATCGGCACATGATTTAGGAATCACTGCCCTTACAGGTATCAACGTTTCCGACTTGGTGTTCTTTCGTGGCAACATTCCTAACGACACCAAACATCTGATTGAGTCACTGCTAGTTGATTCGCTGTTGCAATATGGCGAATGGAATTCGAGTAGCACCAACCATGAGCATGTTGTTGAAACAGCGTTGCACCCTGGCGTCACCGACTCCACAACCGATGAATTGCTCCGCGTTATTCGACGCATGGATCTGCCCGTAGACGGTGTTGCCAGCGGTAAGCGCTTTGCCCTTCAGGGCTCGCTTTCACCTAATGAACTGGAACGGCTCATCTCTGCGCTATTGGCAAACCCAATCATTGAACGCTGGAGCGTAGATTCGCCCATTGAACCGCTGTTTGTTGACACGCAAGCAACCGCCACGGTCGCAGTACATCGCGTACCCATCGATGCCACCACAACGCCTGAACAACTTGCAGTCATTAATAGAGAACGCGGCCT
>JBEGVD010000049.1:0-4067 GCA_041178585.1 Actinomycetota bacterium | reverse complement strand
GGAAACATCGCCAAAGTTTGAGGCGTCACAATCGACGTCTGCAAGAGCCCCGCAAGGGGGACATTGCAGCACCACTGTTTTCGGTGCTCCGCCGGCTTTTGCCGAGCGGAGCATTTGCGTGAACGGCGTTGTTTAAACCGCGGAAAAAATGAAGCAAGTACAGATACATCGAACTACACGAACGAGAAAAGGGTCGCCGTTATGGCACAAAAAGCAATCGTCGGCGAGAAGGTCGGCATGACACAGATTTGGGGAGATGACCAGCGCATCATTCCTGTAACTGTGCTGCGTGTTGAACCAGCCCGTGTGGTCCAAGTTAAGACCGGTGAGCGTGACGGCTATGCAGCCTTGCAAGTCACATACGGTCAAAAGGATCCAAAGAAACTAACCAAGGCCGAGTCTGGCCACTTCGCAAAGGCCAGCGTTGCTGCAGGTCGTCGACTCGTCGAGCTTCGCCTCGAATCAGTTGATGGCTTCACCGTTGGACAAGAAATCACCGTTGACACACTCGCTGCAGGCGAGCGCGTTGACGTCACTGCGGTAAGTCGCGGTAAGGGTTTCGCAGGTGGAATGAAGCGTCACAACTTTGCTGGTCAAGGTGCGAGTCACGGTAACCACAAGCACCACCGTGCGCCTGGTTCTATCGGTTCATGCTCATTCCCTGGTCGTGTATTCAAGGGCTTGCGCATGGCTGGTCACATGGGTCACGCACAAACGACCACATTGAATCTTGAAGTTGTACAAGCCGATCTCGAGCGCGGCCTGCTGTTGGTGAAGGGTTCAGTCCCTGGTCCAAACGGCGGCGTCGTAATCGTGCGCAACGCGGTGAAGGGAAAGTAACGCGATGGCAACTGCAAAACCAGTAAAGAAAGCTGCGAAGAAAGCAGCTCCTAAAGCGGCAGCAGAAAAAACCGGCTCGGCAACTTTGCCAGCAGAGTTTTTCGGCATCGAGCCAAACATCCCAGTAATGCACCAAGTGGTTACTGCACAGTTGGCACACCGTCGTTCAGGTACACAGAGCACGAAGACACGTTCCGAAGTTCGCGGTGGTGGCAAGAAGCCATTCGGACAAAAGGGAACGGGTGGCGCTCGTCAAGGTTCAATTCGTGCACCACACTTCAGTGGTGGTGCTGTTGCACTCGGACCAAAGCCACGTAAGTACACACAACGCACTCCAAAGAAAATGATTGCGTTGGCACTTCGTTCAGCATTGTCCGATCGTGCGCTTGAAGGCAAAGTAGTTGTTGTTGACAAGTTTGGTTTCGACAAGCCAAGCACCAAGGACGCAACATTGTTGTTGAACTCACTTGGTCTCGACGGCAAGATCATGATCGTTGTAGATCGCGATGATGAAGTCGCCAGCAAGTCATTCCGTAACTTGACCAATGTTCAGGTGGTAATCACCCCAGAACTCAATGCTTACGACATTCTCTGCAACGACTGGCTTGTGTTTACAACAGCAAGCCTGCCGAAGGTCAAGGAGGCCGCAAAGTGAAAGACCCACGCGACATCATCCTTCGCCCGATCATTTCGGAGAAGAGCTACTCATTGATGGACAAGGGAACGTACACATTTGAAGTACACCCAGACTCCAGCAAGCCAGAAATTAGTGACGCAGTCGAAGCCATTTGGAACGTCAAGGTTCGTCGCGTAAACACTCTCAACCGTCGTGGCAAGATGCGCCAGACTCGCGGAACCAACCGCTTTGGTCAGCGTCCAAACACCAAACGGGCCATCGTCACTCTTGAAGCGGGAAATGAAATCCCGTTGTTCGAGAACTAGAGCGAGCTGAAAGAGACGAAATATGGGAATTCGCAAACGTAAACCAACGAGTGCCGGTCGCCGTTTTCAAACGGTGTCCGACTTCGCTGACATCACCAAGAGCACGCCTGAAAAGTCGTTGCTTGCAAAAAAGACTTCTGCTGGTGGTCGCAACGTCTATGGCCGCGTAACTTCGCGTCACCAAGGTGGTGGACACAAGCAGCAGTACCGCATCATCGATTTCAAGCGCAACTACGACCAGTACGAAGCCAAGGTTGCAGCAATTGAATACGACCCAAACCGCACCTGCCGCATTGCGCTTTTGCATTACGCCGACGGATCAAAGGCATACATCCTTGCTCCTAAGGGTCTTGAAGTTGGCATGCGTGTTCAGAGCGGACCAAAGGCAGACATCAAAGTTGGCAACGCGTTGCCACTTCGTTACTTGCCTGTAGGTACCGTCGTTCACAACATTGAATTGCGCCCGGGTCAGGGTGGCAAAGTTGGTCGTTCAGCAGGAATGGCTGTGCAGCTCGTTGCAAAAGAAGGCGACTTCGCAACATTGCGTATGCCAAGTTCTGAAATGCGTCGTGTTCCAATTGACTGCCGTGCAACTATCGGTGAAGTCGGTAACGCAGAGCACGAACTCATCAAGATCGGTAAAGCCGGACGTAACCGTTGGAAGGGCGTTCGCCCACAATCACGCGGTGTTGTAATGAACCCTGTCGACCACCCACACGGTGGTGGTGAAGGTAAGACATCCGGTGGACGTCACCCAGTTTCACCTTGGGGCAAGCCAGAGCGTCGTACCCGTAACAAGAACAAGTCGTCACAACAACTCATCGTTCGCCGTCGTCGTTCAGGAAAGGGCCGGGCATAACACATGACTCGTAGTTTGAAAAAAGGCGCATTCGTTGATGAGCACTTGCTCAAGAAGCTGGATGCCATGAACGAAAGCGGCGAGCGCAAGGTCATCAAGACCTGGTCACGTCGCAGCACGATCATTCCAGACATGATCGGCCACACCTTCGCCGTCCATGATGGTCGCAAGCACGTACCTGTTTACGTCAGCGAATCAATGGTTGGTCATAAGTTGGGCGAGTTCTCACCAACTCGCACCTTTAGGTTCCACGCAGCACAAGAAAAAGCTGCAGCAGGGCAGAAGTAAGCCATGACCGGTCCAAAACTCAATGAAGCAACCAACAAGGTTGGCGTATCTAGCGGTACTCGCGCGAAGGCAATGAATGTCCGCATGTCGGCTTCAAAGATTCGTGTTGTACTGAACCATGTTCGTGGTCTTCAAGTGCAGGAAGCAGACAGCTTGCTGTCGCTCATCCAGCGCGACTCGGCACACGACATTCGCAAGTTGCTCGCATCGGCTGTAGCTAACGCAGTAAACAACGATTCAAAAGTTGCAGAAGACCTGTACGTCAAGGCTTGCTTTGCCGATGAGGGTCCAACATTGAAGCGTTTCCGTCCACGTGCAAAGGGTCGTGCTGCTCAAATCTTGAAGCGCACTTCACACATCACCATTGTGGTCGACACCATGACCGACAAAATGTTGGCCATTCGTGAACAAAGCGCCGAGGCAAAGGGTGGCACCAAGGTTGTCAGCCGTTCAGCACGTGTTGCAGCTAGTCGTGCACGCGCTGCGAAGCCTGATGCAGACGATTCACAAGACTCAACTGACAGCACCAACGAATCTGGTGAGGAGAACTGATGGGCCAGAAAATTAATCCATACGGTTTCCGCCTGGGAATCACCACCGACTGGAAGAGTCGTTGGTTCAGCCAGAAGGAATACCGTCATTACCTCACCGAGGACTGGAAGATCCGTGACTATCTCACGGTGCAGCTCGCCGATGCAGCAGTAAGCCGCATTGAAATTGAGCGCACGCGCGACAAGCTTCGCATCGACATTCACACTGCTCGTCCGGGCATTGTGATTGGTCGTAAGGGTCAGAAGGCCGATGAACTACGCGCAGGACTTACCGCGATGACCGGTAACAACAAAGTGCAGTTGAACATCACCGAAATCAAGCAAGCTGAACTCGATGCCGCACTTGTGGCACAGGGTGTTGCTGACCAGTTGTTGAACCGTATTGCTTTCCGTCGCGCTATGAAGCGTGCTGTGCAGAACGCACAGAAGTACGGTGCAGAAGGAATCCGAATTCAGTGTTCAGGTCGTCTTGGTGGAGCAGAAATGTGCCGCACCGAGTGGTACCGCGAAGGTCGTGTTCCATTGCACACATTGCGTGCAGACATTGACTACGGATTCCGTGAAGCAGCAACTTCAGCAGGACGCAT
>JBEGVD010000048.1:0-8497 GCA_041178585.1 Actinomycetota bacterium | reverse complement strand
TCGCTCACAGCACATCAAGTTGAACAGTTAAAGGCAGCGTTGCATTCGTGAGTAAATCGCTCATCGTCGTGGTTTCCGGTCCGGGTGGAGTGGGCAAGAGCACCATTGTCGAAGAGCTCGTGAAGCGTGATGCGCGTTTGTGGCTCAGCCGTTCGTGGACAACTCGCGAACAACGACCAGGCGAAGCACCGGATGCATACAAATTCGTCACTCGTGAACAGTTTCAACAGCGCATTGATGCGAACGGTTTTTTGGAGTGGACCGAATTCATCGGCAATTTGTATGGGACTCCAAACCCAGAGGCGCCAACGGGACGCGACATCGTTCTGGAAATTGAAGTCGACGGTGCGCAGCAGGTAAAGCAGCAGCACCCAGATGCACTATTGCTGTTCGTGCTTCCGCCTTCACGCGAGGAACAAAAGGCCAGATTGCACGGTCGTGGGGACGCCGATAACAAGGTGGAACAGCGCTTGAAGAAGGCTGAAGAGGAAGAGCCAGTGGGCAAGGCCTTGGCAGATTTCGTGCTGATCAACGATGATCTCGCCCAAACCGTGGATGACATGCTGGGCCTCATCGCCAAGGAGCGGGTAAATCGCGCCTAGAAGGGTAGAATTGTCGCCCTAGCGAAAGGACCCCCTGTGGTTGCTGAAGACACCATGATGAACCCGCCACTCGAGAGCTTGATGCACCGTACGCATTCCAAGTTCAGCCTGGTCACCTTGGCTGCGCGTCGTGCACGCGAGATCAATTCATATTTCAATCAGCTCGGCGAAGGTCTTGGAACCATGGTTCCACCACAGGTCAGCTCCACCTCGCGCAAGCCGCTTTCAATCAGCTTTGAAGAAATTGCTGCAGACAAGATCGTCGGCGTTGAAATGGCTGACTACGAAGCCATTGAAGCCGAACTTGATGCTGAAATGCTTGACGAAGCAGCCGACGATGTCGTTGCTGCACTCGATGAGCCAACTGCGCAAGCTGAGTCAATCACTGTTGAAGAATCAGCAGCTGACGAAGCGCCGGCCACAGAAGAAAACGCGTAGTTCATTTCTCGCACGAGCGAGAGAACTGAGTTCTAAACATGTCGCTTCGCGGAAAGCACATCGTGTTATGTGTTTCAGGTGGCATTGCTGCGTATAAGGCTGTTGAACTGTGTCGTCTCTTGGTCGATGCTGGTGCGCATGTTGCGCCGGTAATGACAGCAGATGCTGAGCACTTCATTGGTAAAACCACATTGTCCGCACTTGCCTCCGAGCCAGTGCACACCACGTTGTGGGATGACGCCAATCCAATTCCTCATACGCGACTTGCTCAACGTGCAGATCTCATTGTTGTCGCACCAGCAACTGCGCGAGTAATCGGTTCGTACGCCGCAGGTATTTCAAGTGACTTCTTAACCGCAACACTGATTGCAACGCGCGCACCGGTATTGGTGTGTCCAGCAATGCACACCGAAATGTGGGAGCACGCGTCAGTGCAAGAAAACATTGCCACCCTGCGTCGACGCGGTGTACATATTCTTGAGCCTGAAACGGGTCGTCTTGCTGGTGGTGACGTTGGCGCAGGAAGACTCGCCGAGCCTCAACGCATTTTCAGCGAAGTAGAGCAGCTGCTTACTCCCGGAGATTTGTATGGTGCGCACGTTGTCGTTACTGCGGGTGGAACACGCGAGCCAATTGATGCAGTCCGCGTGATTGCAAATCGATCAACTGGTAAACAGGGTTACGCAATTGCGATTGAGGCAGTAGCGCGTGGTGCCAAAGTCACGCTCATTTCAACTGCTGATTTGCCAACACCTTTTGGTATCAATCTCGTGCAAGTTGAAACGGCCCAACAGATGATGGACGCGGTAAACGCAGAAGCGAAATCAGCAGATGTTGTGGTTATGGCTGCAGCCGTTGCCGACGTGCGGCCTGTTCGTGCTGCCGCACACAAGTTGAAGAAGGACCCACTCACGGGCCAAATTGGCGATCTTGGCGCAATCAAACTTGAAGCAACTCCCGACATTTTGGCGGGTCTGGGCAAGAACAAACCCGCTAGCCAGGTGCTTGTTGGCTTTGCCGCAGAGACTGAGAACCTTGTTGCCAATGCGCAGTCAAAGCTTGAACGCAAAGGTGCCGACCTCATTGTGGCCAATGATGTTTCCCAAGACGGAGTCGGCTTTGCGCACGCAACGAATGCAGTGACCTTGGTCGCCCGAGGAACAGATCCTGTTGAGGTGGCTTTGGCCGATAAGCGATCTATCGCTCGGTCAGTCTTGGATGCTGTAGTTGCCATTCGGTCTGCACGCACCAACTAGTCTCTACACGTCATACCGACGCGTCGCGAGAGCGACACAACAGATGGAGCAGTTGTGAGAAAATTCACCTTTACTTCGGAGAGCGTTACCGAAGGTCACCCGGACAAGATGGCGGACCAGGTTTCCGACGCAGTACTCGATGCAATCTTGACGGAAGACCCACATGGTCGCGTTGCTTGCGAAACTCTTCTCACCACTGGTCTTTGCGTCGTTGCTGGTGAAATCACCACTTCGGCTTATGTCGACATTCCAAAGATCGCTCGCGAAGTAATTAAGGGCATTGGCTACGACAACGCGTTGTACGGATTCGACGGAAACACCTGTGGCGTCATCGTGTCCATCGACGAGCAAAGTTCAGACATCGCAATGGGCGTTGATTCAAGTGAGGAGATCCGCAGCGGTCAAAGTGGCGAAGACAAGCTCAACAGTCAAGGTGCTGGCGACCAAGGAATGATGTTTGGTTATGCGTGCAACGAGACTCCAGAGCTCATGCCATTGCCGATTGACCTTGCGCATCGCATGGCCGAAAAACTTGCAGAGGTTCGTAAGTCGGGTGCAATTCCGTACCTCCGTCCAGACGGTAAAACTCAGGTCACGTTCGAATATGAAAACGGAGTTCCTGTTCGCTTGACGACAGTGCTCATTTCAACGCAACATGCCGACGGAACGCCTCGCGACACCGTGATTCGTCCAGACCTCATTGAGCAAGTCATTCGCCCGGTTATTCCTGCACAGTTCCAGAATGACAAGTACGCAGTACACATCAACCCAACAGGCGAGTTTGTAAAGGGTGGACCACACGCAGACACCGGACTCACTGGTCGCAAAATCATTGTTGACACGTATGGCGGTATGGGCCGTCACGGTGGCGGTGCGTTCAGCGGAAAAGATCCTTCAAAGGTTGACCGCTCTGCTGCATACGCTGCACGTTGGGTTGCCAAGCATGTGGTTGCGGCAGGTGCTGCATCACGCTGCGAAGTACAGGTTGCATACGCAATCGGTATGGCGCAACCAATCAGCATCTTGGTGGAAACTTTTGGCACGAACACAGTTGATGAAGTAGCGATTGAAGAAGCCGTTCGCCAAGTGTTTGACCTTCGTCCTGCCGCAATTTTGCGTGACCTTGACTTGAAGCGTCCGATCTACAACAAGACGGCTGCCTATGGTCACTTCGGTCGAGCACTTCCAGAATTCACATGGGAGACGCTGTCGCGCTTGAAGGAATTCAAAGCAGCAGTCAAGCTCTAAATGTCGCTCGTCGCGCGGGTTGTTCCCGACGTGACTGGTGTGGACAAGGTATTTGACTACCTCATACCGTCTGAATTTCAGGATGCAATTGGTGTTGGCGACCGCGTGCGCGTGCCTCTGCACGGGCGCAATGTTCCTGGGTGGGTAACTGCAATTGGTTCGACGTCCGAAGGTTTCACCGAGGTAGACGAAACGAAGTTGCTATCGGTTATCAAGCGCCTTGGCTTTGGACCGTCTGCTGAAATTGTGCGACTTGCTCAGTGGGCGAGTCATCGATGGTGTGGTCGATTGCGCGCCTTTTTTGTGGCCGCTTCGCCCAGCACTCTTGTTGCGACACTTCCAACTGCGCGTTACCAACGAGATCACGTGAAAGTTGCAGGGGATACAGCGGTCTCGTTAGCCGTAAGCGAATCACGATCAATGCTTGTTCAGCGAGGCCCATTGAAGTCTCCAATTGATGTGTTGGTTGGGGCTGCGCTATCAGGTCCAACATTGGTGATTGTTCCTACGGTGGTTCGCGCACGGTTGTTTGCGGCATCACTGAAGCGACATGGATTTACAGTCGCGGTATTGCCCGATGAATGGAATTCCGCTGCTGGCGGCGTTGATGTAGCGATTGGTTCACGAACTGCGGTGTTCGCTCGGGTTCCCGATTTGCGCAGCATTGTCGTCATTGATGAACATGATGATTCATTACGTGAGGAACGCACGCCAACTTGGCATGCACGAGATGTTGCGATTGAACGTGCGAGACAAGCAAGCGTCTCATGTGTTTTGATGTCGGCGCTGCCGAGCGTTGCGGCAAAGGTGTGGGCAAGCGGCAGAGTTCTGAAATCAGACGAGCAAGAAGTGCAGTCTGAATGGCCGCTCATTCAACTCATCGACAGAACACTGGACGAACGATGGTCAAACTCGCTGCTGTCGTCGGACTTCATTGCAGAACTGCGTGATCATTCGCGACGCATCGTTGTTGTTCTCAATACCAAAGGTCGGGCACGTCTGCTTGCGTGTGCTTCATGCAAATCATTGGCTCGATGTGGCAACTGCGATGCTGCAGTTGAAATTGGTGCTGAGGGTCAATTCTCGTGCCCGCGTTGTTCTACTCAACGTCCTCAAGTGTGCATCAAGTGCTCGTCGGCAAAGTTTCTGACGTTAAAGCCCGGTGTGAGTAAATTGCGTGAAGAGATCGCGCAGGCCGCAGGAAGAAACGTTTCTGATGTAGTTGAAGTAACAGGCGGAGGTGATGATGCAGTTGCTATTGATCAAGCGAAAATGTTGTTTGTCGGAACCGAAGCGGCGCTGCATCGCGTTCATGAGGCCGACACGGTGGTATTCCTCGACATTGATCAGGAACTGGCGGCACCGCGGTATCGCGCTTCGGAAATTGTTGGATCATTGCTCGTGCATGCAGCACGCTTGGTTGGTCGCAGCGATCGCGGTGGAAAGGTAATGGTGCAAACACACTGCATCGATAGCCCCGTGTTACAGGCAATGGCCACTCTGCGTATCGATCAATATCTGCAATCTGTTTCCGAGATCCGCAGTTTTATGAAGCTTCCTCCATTTGGCGCACTTGCTCAATTGTCAGGTACCAACATTGATGATGCGATCCAGGAGTTACAGCGCAATGTATTTGTTCACGTTTCTGCATCAAGCGATGGTTCGTACTTGGTGAAAGCTTCAGACTGGCAAGTGTTGGCAGACACGCTCAGTGAAGTAGAAGCGGCGAAAGGTGTCAGGCTGAAAGTTCAGGTAGACCCGGCACGCGTATAGGTGTCACACGCAGCACACGGAAACCGCGCTTGCTTGTCAGGCGCTCCACCGAATATCCCTGTTCGGTTAACCAGACTGCCAGTGAATCGGATCCAAGATTTCGGTTGATGACTAGCCATGCTTCACCGTTGGCCGACAGTCGTGAAAGCCATGTTGATAACAACTTGTGAAGTTCTTGTTTGCCTATTCGAATCGGTGGGTTTGACCACAGCACATCAAAGCGAACGCGTTCATCAACCTCGCCAGGAGCGCAGGTGATCACGTTTGACATTCCATTGCGCTGTGCATTAGCAGCAGTAAGTTGTTGTGCTCGCTCATTGATATCAATGGCATACACCTTCGCCTCTGGTGAATATGCTGCGAGTGAAAGTGCTATCGGGCCAGCACCACATCCGAGATCAAGAAAAGTTCCTGTGCCTGGTGGTCGTGCGGCAGATTCAAGAAGCACCATGGTTCCTTGGTCAATGCCTTTACGTGAAAACACACCACGGTCGGTGCCGATAGTGATGTCGCGGCCGGCCATGCGCAATACAGCAAAATTCTGGTCCTTCGAGTGGGCGACAGAAGCAACCTGTGGTTGTGTGGTGAAGTACTGCTCGTCGCTCATAAGCCTCGCTAGCCTTATACGCTATGGCGCAATCACCGAACAAGAAGGGTTCATCCATCCGTACATACGGAGACCCAGTTTTGGCCGCAATGGCAGACGAAATTACCAACATTGACGGCAAGTTGGTGAACCTTGCCGAAGACATGTTTCGTGTGATGTATCAAGCTCCAGGCATTGGGCTTGCCGGTCCACAAATTGGCGTACAGAAACAAATCTTCGTCTATGACGTAGACGATGATCCGCAGGTCATCATCAACCCGAAGATCGTTGAGTCATCTGGCGAGTGGGTATACGACGAAGGTTGTCTGTCGATCCCAGGACTATACGTTGAAATGCTTCGTCCAAAGAAGGTACTCGTGAGTGGATACACGCTTGAGGGTGAAGAAGTGCAGATTGAAGCTGATGAGCTGCTTGCTCGGTTGTTTCAACACGAAATCGACCACTTGCAAGGTGTGTTGATGTTTGATCGCATGTTGCCCGACCAGCGCGAACTTGCCATTGTCGAATACGCAAAGGTGGGCGACAATTCAGCCAATTCCGAACCGGTGTACCTACGACTTTCGTGACCATACTTGCGCCCCTGCCGCGCGAGCGCGCCAAGCGCATCGTGTACATCGGTACACCAGAAATTGCGGTTCCTCCGCTGTACGCACTCGTTGCAGAAGGATTCGTGATTGAGCTTGTTGTCACGGGTGTCGACAAACGAAGGGGCAGAGGTTCGCAAACAACTGCAAACCCAGTGAAGACTGCAGCTATTGCTCTTGGGATCCCAGTCTCACATGACATCAATGATGTGCTGCGACTCAATTCGGATGGTCTGCTTGGAGTTGTCGTTGCGTTTGGCAACATCATCTCTCAGGAAATCTTGCAACACGCGCCAATGATTAATATTCATTACTCAGCGCTTCCTAGGTGGAGAGGTGCGGCACCAGTTGAACGCGCAATTCTCTCCGGCGACGCAACAACTGGGGTGTGCATCATTCAAGTGGCAGAACAACTAGATGCTGGCGATGTTCTCGCATCGGCGTCTTGCACTATTCGAGAAGATGACTCTGTGGATACGCTGCGCAACCGCCTCGGTCAACTTGCACTTCCGTTGCTTATCAATATCTGCAAGAACGGTGTGAGTGAGCAAATTGCCCAAACTGGTGAAGTAGTTGTTGCACGGAAAATCACTGCGCAGGATTTGGCTATCAATTGGGCGAGTGGTGCAGTGCAAATCTTGCGGCAAATTCGAGTGGGCAACGCATTTACTTTCTTTGATGGAAAGCGATTCAAGATCCACGAAGCAACCAAGTCGTCTGTCAATATTCCCATCGGCACTATTGCAGTGCACGATGGCAACGTTTTGGTTGGTGCGCTTGAGGGTTCTGTGCAACTCGTGACCGTTCAGCCAGAAGGCAAACCACGAGTGTTGGCACTTGATTGGGCGAGAGGTGCCCGACTAGCGGATACAAGCACGTTTAACGACAGGTAGCCTGCGCGTATGAATCAATCGTCTGCGAACTCTGCTGATGGACGACTGCTTGGCCATGTTGAGCAATTTGATTTTGATCGCGGACTGGGAATGATCTGGTCTGGTGGCCAGGAGTATCTCTTTCACTGCGCCGAAATTGTTGACGGTACGCGAGACGTCAACATTGGTGCGTCCGTGTCATTTGTGGTTGCCCATCGCTTTGGGCACGTTGAAGCGTCTGAAATTGAAAAGCTTCCGAACTAGTTGGGCTGAACGTTTCCTTTAATCTGCACAAACGCCAAGCGGATATTGGCGAGAGCTTCTGTGAGTGTGGTGAATTCTTCGCCTAAGCGTTCACCCAGGCCCTCAACTACGCATGCCACAGCATCAATTGCGAGGGCCGATTCCACCAATCGGGGAGGATTTGCCGAGAGATGGATGGCTGCAAGTTCATACAACCCCATGACGTGGTTGACCACCACAACATTTGCCGGTGTTTGGGCAATTCGGGCTCGCGCTTCGGCCAAAGCGGTTTCAGCGTCGTGGAGTTGGTCGTCAAAATCATCTGGAAAGTGGTCAGTTGGGTTGTCAGCCATGCCCGCTACGCTAATAGCCCAAGTGGGGAACGAGTTTCCTCCACCTGACCACAGATTTCAGTAATTCGGTGAGTGTTGCCGAGCAGCTGTCGAGTGCGTTTGGGTCGAGTGCGCAAGATGCGACGCTGTGCGTTGTGGGCGCTTCGGCTCTGCCGTGCCCGCCATCTTCTCGAACATGCTCACCTCCACAAATAGGAGGCAACGCCACTTGCATAAGAGAGTAAAGCCATAGCACCGCCAACAAATGAGCCACGTTTCAACGAGCGAATTCGCGCACGCGAAGTACGTCTTGTAGATGCAGATGGTTCACAGGTTGGAATTGTGAGCATTGCCGACGCCCTTGAAAGAGCGCGTCTTGCAGAACTCGATCTCGTCGAAGTCGCTTCGCAAGCAGACCCACCCGTATGTCGCATTATGGACTACGGCAAATTCCGCTACGAAGAGTCGCAGAAGTTGAAAGAGTCCCGCAAGAAGACCGTGCAAATCACAATGAAAGAGGTCAAGTTCAAACCAAAGATCGG
>JBEGVD010000047.1:0-4138 GCA_041178585.1 Actinomycetota bacterium | reverse complement strand
TCCGTTTTCGAGTTCGACGCGAAACATTGCGTTAGGCAGCGACTCTGTAATTGTGCCTTCCAGCACAATTGCATCTTCTTTGTTTTTTGGCAGGGCTTTCTCCTCAAACACACGGACATACAAGCCAGTCGGAAGGAAATCCCTCCAAAAGGCGAAGGGTTATGCTACCGCCGCATTCCCCTGCCCCAAAACCCCAAAACACAAGGAGATGGGCGAATTCAGCAGGGTCATGATGAGCGATTCTTGATGCCGGCAACAGCCGTGCGGAGGCGGGTAAACACCTCATCGGGGGTGCCAAGGCCGTCCACTACAGCCAGTTTGTTCTGGTCTTTGTAATAGGCGATCAATGGTGAAGTCATGGCGTCGTATAAGTCCAGGCGGTGGTTGATGGCGTCAGGGGTGTCGTCGGCTCTCTGCACCACGGATCCACCACACTTTTCACACACCCAAGGGTTGGTTTCACTACCAGTAGCCACATAGTTGGCTTGGCACTGCTCGCAAACGCGACGTGCCGACAGCCGGCTAAGCACCAACTCGCGCTTCACCTCTAGGTCAACGACCAAGTCAATTGGGCGAACTTCGCTGATGTGATCAAGCGCCTGCGCCTGTGCCACCGTTCGCGGGAAGCCATCCAAAATGAAGCCGTTCATACGCGCATCTTCTTCGCCAATGCGACCTTGCACCAGGCTGATCATGAGTTCGTCATTAACGAGCTCACCTTTGTCGAGCACTTCTTTCACGGCACGTCCAAGCGGTGAGTCTTTGCGCACTGCAGCGCGCAGCATTTCACCAGTGGAAATATGTGGCGCGCCAAATTCAGAAGCAATGCGCACGCATTGCGTGCCTTTCCCTGCGCCTTGACGGCCGAGCATGATGATGCGGATTGCATTCGACATGGCGATGACTCTTTCGTGAATATCGTGAAATGTGTTTCCTAGAGAGGAAACGTCACTTCAAGAAGCCCTCGTAGTTGCGCTGCATCAACTGGCTATCAATTTGGCGCATGAGTTCAAGCGCAACACCAACTGCAATCAACACCGTGGTTCCGGCAAATGGGAATGACTGCACATCGCCTACCCACAAAATGATGTACGGCAAGATAGCGATGAATGCAACAAACATTGCTCCAGGAAGCGTGATTCGGTTAACGGTTTTTGCCAAGAAGCTTTCCGTCTGTGGTCCTGGACGAATTCCTGGAATGAATCCGCCCTGTTTGCGCAGTTGGTCTGCCTGACGAATTGGGTCGAATGCAATGGAGTTATAGAAGTATGCAAACGCAATGATCAACAAGAAGAACACCGAGATGTACAACAAGTTTTGGCTGTTCACCAAATAGTTGTTCACAAACGAGGCAATAGAACCGCGCCAACCTTCACCGCTGCCGAGCATGTTCGACAACAGAACTGGCAACAACAGCACGGAGCTCGCGAAAATGATTGGCACGATTCCGGCTTGGTTCACCTTCAACGGGATGTACGTATTTTGGCCACCGTATTGCTTGCGACCGACCACACGTTTTGCGAACTGCACAGGAATTCGACGACTACCAAGTTCGACACGAACTACTGCGAACAGAATTCCGATTGACACTGCAACAAGCACGATGAACGTGATGGTTTTCTTGCTTTGCAAGAGCGAGTAATAGTTGTACGGAAGACCGCTAACAACCGAAGCAAAGATCAACATCGACATTCCGTTGCCAATTCCTCGCTGGCTGATCAATTCACCAATCCACATGAGCAACGCAGTACCTGCAACCAGTGTTGGAATGACGAGCAAGGCGCGAGGCATAAACGGATCAAGCAACACTACGTCTGGCGCTGTTGCGGCTGCACCCAAGAATGCTGAACCGTTTCCTTGTCCGAAAATGAACGTGAGTCCAGCGCCCTGCAAGGTGGCAATACCAATTGCTACGTAGCGCGTCCACTGAGTGATCTTGCGTTGACCAGTTGCACCTTCTTGTTGCCACTGTTCAAGCTTTGGAATAACCACACCAAGCACCTGCATGATGATGCTTGCCGTGATGTACGGCATGATTCCCAAAGCAAAAATGGAGAAGCTTCCGAAAGCGCCACCCGAAAACAAGTTCAAGAATCCGAGTGCACCTTGTGAGTCTGAAGCTTCGCGCAATTGGCGCACTGCCTGAGCATCAATACCTGGTGCACGCAGTGCAGCGCCGAAGCGATACAAGGCAATCATGGCAAGGGTGAACAACACCTTGTTACGAAGGTCTTCCACCTTGAAGATGTTCTTCACGTTCGACAACATCGTGGGTGCTCCTGTACTTGAAGCGCGCCGGCGAACCGGCGCGACATCACTATCGGTTAGTGAACTGGTTGCCCTTAGCGGCTGGACGTGGGCCCTTGTGCGGCATTGGCAAGATGGTCACAGATCCACCGGCAGCAATAATTGCCTGCTCAGCAGTCTTTGATACAGCGTGTGCTGACACGCTCACGGCCTTGGTGATTTTTCCACGACCAAGCACCTTGATGAGAGTGTTCTTGTGAGCTGCGCTCTTATCAACGAGCACCTTTGGGTTTACTTCTGCAAGACCCAAAGCTTCGATGACATCGAGGTTTACTGCGTAGTACTCAACGCGGAACGGGTTATTAAAGCCCTTCAACTTTGGTACGCGTTGCTTCAACGGCATCTGACCGCCTTCAAAGCCTCGCTTCACGGTGTTACGAGCGTATTGACCCTTCGTACCGCGACCTGCAGTCTTTCCACCTTTACCGCCGATACCACGACCGACGCGCTTTGGCTTCTTCGTTGATCCCTTTGCTGGGGCGAGTTGATCTACACGCATGGCTTACTTGCCTTCCTTGATTTCAATGAGGTGAGGAACACGTGCGATCATTCCGCGAATTTCCGGACGATCAGGCAACGTGTTGGTGTGGCCAATTCGACGCAACCCAAGAGCGCGCAATGTTGCACGGTTCTTTGGCTTGTTGCCGATTTCTGAACGCACCTGAGTAACAGTGATGGTTGCACCAGTTGGTTCAACCTTCACACGCTTTACTTTGCGAGTTGACGTGTTGCCAGATGCAGCCTTCAACGCAGCGGCTGCTGCGCGCTGTTCTGCTGCAGCCTTCTTAGCTGCTGGCTTGCGGTCGCGAGTGGTGCGACCTGGTTTTTTGAATGCTGCCATGACTAGTGAGCACCTCCGTTTGACTTCTTACGCTCGTTGAACGCACGAAGGAGACCTTTAGGAACAAATGAGTCAGCTGGAATTCCGCGACGCTTTGCAACTTCGTCTGGGCTTTGCAATTCCTTCAAACCATTGATCGTTGCGCGAGCAACGTTGATGGCATTTGATGAACCAAGCGACTTCGCAAGTACGTCGTGAATGCCGGCCTCTTCAAGAATGATTCGAGCAGCGCCACCAGCAATAACTCCGGTACCAGGTGCAGCAGGCTTCAGCAATACACGGCCTGCGCCATTGATTCCCAAAATTTGGTGAGTGATGGTTGAACCAGCAAGAGCAACGCTGAACAAATTGCGCTTTGCTTCTTCGGTTCCCTTTTGGATTGCCAACGGCACTTCCTTTGCCTTTCCATAACCAAGACCTACGCGACCTGCACCGTCGCCGATAACAACAAGTGCGGTGAACGAAAAGCGACGTCCACCCTTCACTACCTTTGCCACGCGGTTGATGTGCACTACGCGTGATTCGCGGAGCTGACCTGGTTCGGTCGTGCGTGCGTTTGAAATGTCAGTCATTAGAACTCCAACCCTGCTTCTCGGGCAGCATCTGCTGCCGCTGCTACGCGACCGTGGTACAAGAATCCACCGCGGTCATAAACAACTTTTGTAACTCCTGCAGCCTTTGCACGCTGCGCAACAAGTGTTCCGATGCGCTTTGCTGCATCAACGTTTGAACCGCCACCCAACTTGCGCTGGTCTGGTTCAACAGTTGAAGCCGAAGCGACGGTGTGACCGTCGAGATCGTTGATCAACTGCACGGTGATGTGCTTGTTGCTGCGATATACGGCGAGACGTGGACGCTCGGCGGTGCCAGTGATCTTCTTACGTACGCGACGGTGGCGACGCAAGCGACCTGCATGGCGCTGGCTAGATACTGATGTCATAGTCGTCAAATCTCCCGATTACTTCTTGCCGGTCTTGCCTGCTTTACGCA
>JBEGVD010000046.1:0-8624 GCA_041178585.1 Actinomycetota bacterium | reverse complement strand
ACACTCTGCTCTCGGTCACACCGAGCACATCGCCAATTTCGGCAAGTGTGAGATTCTCTTCGTAATACAACACAAGAACGGTTCGTTCTTTTTCTGGAAGCTTCTTCATTTCTTGGCGCATGATTCTGCGTGTTTCGTCTGCTTCAACGACTGCGTCTGGGCTGGTTGCACGATGCATATCTGAATGTGTGGCTGTTGCTGTGTTGTCGGCAACAACATGGTCGAGCGGTCCAACCGAACCTGCCGCAATGTCGGACAACCACTTTTGAAAATCAGAATCGGAGATTTCTAACTTCGCCGCAATTTCTTCTTCAGACGGCGAGCGACCAAGCTCGTGTTCAAGAGCTGACATTGCTTGCTCCACCGAACGCGACTTTGATCGCACACTGCGCGGAACCCAATCGAGCGCGCGCAAACTGTCGAGAATGGCGCCACGAATGCGCGGAATTGCATACGTCTCAAACTTTGCGCCTTGCGTTGGGTCATATCGATCGATCGCATTCATCAGTCCGAACACACCCGCCGAAACCAAATCTCCCGTGTCCACACGTTTCGGCAAACCCGCTGCAAGTCGACCCGCAACGAACTTAATGAGTGACGCGTAGTGAACGACTAACCATTCACGTGCAATGGGGTCTTTGCCGTCGTGCCATTGCTGCCAAGCATCCTCAATAGTTAGGCGAACAGGCAGAGCATTCATGCCCTGTAATTATGCCCTCGGATGAGATACCCCGTAGGCAGACTTCAGCCGTTCTTTGCTCACATGCGTATAACGCTGAGTGGTTGCCACGTCGCTATGACCCAACAATTCTTGGACCGCCCGCAGGTCGGCCCCGTTATCGAGCAAATGTGTCGCGAATGTGTGACGCAATGCGTGAGGATGCGTTGGCGCAAGCGAACGCGCATCGATGATTCGACGCACATCTCGCGTGCCAAGCCGACCACCACGACCATTTACGAACAGCGCCACCTCAGTTTTGTCTGCTGACACTTCTGAACGGAGTAGCGACCATGCCGTGAGTGCAACAAGTGAAGGCTCGCTCACGGGAACTCGACGCTGTTTATTGCCCTTACCCGTGACTATGACTGCTTGCTGTTTCACATTCACGCTGTCGACATTGAGCGAACAGAGTTCGCTTACGCGCAATCCGCTTCCGTACAGCAGTTCAATAATTGCGGTATCGCGAGCTTTCTTCCAGTCGGGGTCGTCATCGTTGGCAGCATGCAGCAGAGCATTCAACTGTTCATTCGTGAGCACCTTCGGAAGCCGACCAGTGTCGGTAGGTGTTCGCACACCAGCCGTTGGGTCAACTTCAATCTTGTGATCGCGCACCAGCCACGCAAAATATTTGCGCAGCGCTGCAACTTTCCTACCGACACTGCGCTTTGCCAGTTTCATGGTGGTGAGAAACCCGATGTATTGCCGCACCACATCTTTGGTTACCTTGCGAGGGTCGTCAATGGACTGGCGCTCTACCCAGTTTGCGAATTGCGAGATGTCGCTTACATAGGCAGAAATAGTGTTTGCAGACGCGGCAGTAAGAGACGTAGCAAAATCGTCAATCTCCCAAGCGGTGGCTGCGTCCATGAATTCCACCGTACCCCGCTGGTGTTTGCGCACCGAGCACCTCCCACCAACCACCGTTGTTCACCACCCAACCCATTGACTCCATACGCCCTAGGGCAAAAGCTATGTCGACAACATCGCGTCGCGTTCGCAGCACCAGTTGATCAAGCGTGAGTGCGTCGCCAGCCATTGCACATGCAAGTTCGGCATCTTCTGGCAATAACGAACTGCGATCATCAAACAGCGGAGGGTGCACTCGGCGTGTATCGAGCCCCAGTGCTACCAGCACATCGTCTACAGACACCACCGGTGCACACCCCTGCTGCAATAACAAATTTGTTCCAGCCGACGAAGTGTTACGGGGCGAACCAGGTACAGCCATCACCGTGATGTCGCGCTTCTGTGCTTCTTCAACCGTGATCATGGAGCCTCCGGTAGCGCGCGACTCTACGACTACGACTACTTCCGATAACGCGGCGAGCACTCGATTTCGCAACGGGAATCGAAATGGCTCGGGAGAAGTACCAGGGGGCGATTCGCTGAGCAACAACCCATGTTCGGAAATGAAATTCCAGAGTTCAATATTTTCTTTTGGATACACCACGTCGAGACCAGATGCCACGACACCAATTGGAATGCCCAATCGTGAGTGTTCGGTTGAACGGGAGTAAGCAACCGTCACTCCTTTATGCGCCCACGCATCAATTCCTCTGGCAAGACCAGACACCGTTGCAATTCCCTGCTCAGCGAGATCAAACGAGATATGCGAGGCCATGTATCTGCCTGCAGCCGTTGCGGAACGCGTGCCCACAATGCCAACACGACGTTGGTTGAGTGCTTCAAGGTTGCCACGAAAAAACAGCACAGGGCTACGGGTTGGATCGTGTTGCAACATGCTCGGAAAATCTGGTGCGCCCACATGAGTTACCGACATTGCCGTGAGCTCAAGACGCTGTGCCATACGCTCGCATTCCTGCAACGTGGGTTGATTACTGCCAAGCGTGAGCGCAACTTCGCTGGGGGTATGTTGGGCCAACAGTTGCGACAACTTGCGACCACTCAGTGTTGGCTTAGTTACCAGCACTGCGGCAACCACTCGTTCGTCGTCAAGCGGCATCACGGTTGCACCGCCTTGTCTCCGGAGAACTGTGGCTGCACTCCAACGCGAAGCGCGAGAGCAACTGCAACGTGCATTTCCTCTACATATATCGACTGATCGCGCAGGTCAGAAACGGTGCGCGCCACGCGACGAATGCGGTGATAGCCACGACCAGACAGTCGCCCGCGCTCTACGTGATGCCGAAGCAACGATGCTGCCGCTGGAGAAAGCGGAGCGCACTTCTCAAGCGCATCGGCAGAAAGCGCCGAATTAAGACATCCGTTTCTGCTGATCGCTAGTTCTCGTGCAGTTGCAACTCGCAACGCAATGTCCTTACTTGACTCAGCAGGTTTCGCTGCAAGTAGTTCATCAACATGTGGACGTGTGACCGCAACACGTAAGTCAAATCGGTCGAGCAATGGACCCGAGAATCGGCGCAGATATTTCTGCTTTGCGCGATCGTCGCACACACATAAACCAGGAGTGCCTTCGCCACACGGACATGGATTAGTTGCGGCGACTAACAAAAACTTTGCCGGCAACTGAACGGAAGACTTCGCACGAGCAACGCGAACTACACCTTCCTCTAATGGCTGACGCAACGCATCCAGAACACTTGGCGCAAACTCACCGAGTTCGTCGAGAAACAGCACGCCATTTGTAGCTAAGGAAATTTCACCGGGGCGAAGCGAAGAGGTTCCGCCACCCACCATGGCAACCAGTGACGTGGAGTGATGCGGTGCTCGCAATGGCGGTCTGCTCACCAACCCACTTGCGGGTAATGCAATATGAGCAGCCGAGTGAACAATGGTGGTGACTACAGCATCTTGCGTGGCCAAGTTTGGCAATATTCCAACCAGTCGTTGCGCAAGCATGGACTTGCCTGCACCCGGCGGGCCAACGAGCAGCATGTGGTGCGCACCGGCTGCGGCAATTTCACATGCGTGGCGAGCCGCGCTTTGCCCACGTACGTCGGCCATGTCGGCAGTGTTATGCGGAGTTTGCTCAACACTGTTACTTGCCGGTTGTTGCCACGGTTCTTCTTGGCGAATACAACGAACCAATTCGGCAAGGTTGGATACCGAGCGTATTGCACGACGCGAAGCAACAAGTGCCTCGCGCTCGGCAATCCGAGGCACCACCACAACTCGATCATCTAGCGAAGCAACAAGTGGAACAACGCCGGGCACACTTCGCAACGAACCATCAAGCCCGAGTTCGCCAACAAAGGCAAACTCCGCAACCGACTCTGCTGTGAGAACTTCCTGTACCACCAGTAGACCAACTGCAATAGCAACGTCTAAGCCGGCACCGCCTTTGCGTTCGTTGGCACCATTTGCCAGGTTCACCGTGATGCGCTTGTTCGGCCACGGCAAATCGCATGACAACAAAGCAGCACGCACTCTGTCGCGTGATTCACGGCACGCTTCATCGGGCTGTCCAACAATGGTGAACCCCGGTAGCCCCATTCCTAAATGAATTTCGATATCTACTGGGGCCCCTTGCACTCCGAGCAACGTTGCAGAACGAATAGATACAAATGACATACACCGAGGTGTGCCCTTGACTGCGCTTTCGGAAGCACATTTTGAGTGCCACCATCTGCGCGTCTAATCCTGTGAGAATGTTCGTGTGCGTCGCCTCATTCCGCTGCTCTTCCTTGCACTTATTGCGATCTCTGCGTGCGCTGAAACCCCGCGCACGGGAACGAACTTCTGTCGTCAGTTAGCGAAAGAGATGCCAGGAATTTCTGTGATGCCCGCAACCGTTGAAGAAGTGAACGCGGCGGTTGGGCATTTCACCAGATTGCAAAAAGTTGCGCCACTCGAAGTACAACAGGACTGGAATGCGCTGACCGAACTCATGATTGCTGCATCAAAGGTGAAAGCCGACGATGCAGAGAGCGTGCAAAAAGTTGCCGACTTGGCTTATGCAACAGAAGCGAATGCCAACACCGCGTCAGAATGGGTGAAAGCGACGTGCGGAGTTGATATTTCGCTTGGCGTTCAAGTAACGCCGTAACTCAACTAACGAATTTCACCGCGCTTTACAATCACTTTGTCGACAAGACCATATTCTTTTGCCTGATCTGGTGTGAACCAACGATCGCGCTCTGAATCTTGCCGAATCTGCTCAATCTCTTGTCCGGAGTGGAAGGCGATGAGTTCGGCCATGCGCTTCTTGGTGTACTGCAACTGCTCAGCTTGAATCGCAATGTCTGAAGCCTGCCCACGGAGACCAGCAAGAGGCTGGTGCATCATGATGCGCGCGTTTGGCAATGTATATCGCTTGCCTGCTGTTCCTGCGGTGAGCAAGAACTGACCCATCGACGCTGCGAGGCCCAAGCACACCGTCGCTACATCACAACTGATGAATTGCATGGTGTCGTAAATTGCCATACCTGCGGTTACCGAGCCACCAGGGCTGTTGATGTACAACCACACATCGGCTTTTGGATCTTCTCCCTCAAGGAACAACAACTGTGCGCAAATTTGGTTGGCAACATCGTCGTTCACATCGCTGCCCAACATGATGACTCGGCTCTTCAACAATCGAAGAAAAATGTTGCTTTGCGAATCTGGTCCGCCGTCTTGTGCAAATGGAATGTTCGGCAAGTGAAGTGGGCTGTTACTCATGGCGATCAGACTACTACCCCACTATTACGCAGTAGGGAGTGGCATGAAGTGACGCCGAACACCACTAAACACCACAACAACGCGTTCGTCATTGGCGATTTCGCCACGCAGAGCAAGAAGCCCAGCTAGACCAGCCGTACCTGTCGGGCTCACATCAATTGATGTCACCTTTTGTGCAAGTGCATAAGCGTCAACAACGTGCTGCTCGGTGGCAACAACTGGAGCACCACCACTATCTGCCATTGCGTTGCAGACACCAACCCAGTCGTATGTTTCGTCATCCAAAATTCCATCGGCGAGTGACGACTGCACGTTCTCCCATGCCCACATACATTCAGACCAACGTGGACCCGCATTCTTTCCGCCGCCACTTGCGACCGCGTGTTGCCATGCGCGAGCTAGCGGCGCACAGCCTGCAGTTTGCACTGCATGCAGTTTCGGTCGAAGACCACCCGCGTAGAGACCAGCACTTCCACATGCAGCAAAAGCACCACCACCAACTTGCATAAACACCCTGTCAAGTGGTGGTCCACTCACACGCTCCATGCTGTCGGCCATTTCCCAACCAATGGTGCGACCACCATCAAGACACCAGGCATTCTCAGTTCCTTGAACGCCAAAAGGAATTGCACCTCGTGCAACTGATTCGCGGAAGCGATGCACGCACGGATCGCCCGGTGGATCGTTAGGCAATCGCGGGCAGCGCACAATATTGGCGCCAACCGAAAGCAAGAGGTCGGTTAGTTCTGCTGCAGCATTTTCAGGAACAAACACTTCAATAGGCCACTGCAATGCTTTCGCCAGTGTGGAAGCAGCAAATGCTGCGTTGCCACACGACGCAATTGCAAGAGGCGGACGAGCTTCAGGTGTTGACCACGGTGCAGTTCCCGTTTCTTCTGCCGCAAGCAAGTGCAACATTTCGGTGAAGAGATGCCGCGACTTGTGTGAACCAGCAACACCGTGTGTTTCATCTTTTACCCACACTCCACCGCCTGCACTGAACCCAAGCGCATCGGACAGCGCATCGTGACGCGCAAATGGAGAAAATCGAAATCCTGTTCCTGCCACACGTTGCACTGCAGTATCGGCTCGACGAATCAGTGAAACTCGCTCATCATCAGACATGCCAAGTGCTGCCGCGAACGCATCCCAGGCCAAATACTTTCGAAATGCGATGTATGGGTTGTCATCGCCAGTACTGCGCAGTGGCGCAATTGGTTGTTCTATCTGCAACACATGATGAGTGTCGTGCTCGTTCGAGTTTGGGCAACGCCACGACAACGGTGTGCCAATGGCAACGCGTTCTCCGCACACAGCACACTTCCACCCAACTTGCGGTTGAGCGAGCATGGACATTGCTGGTTACTTCGTAGCTGCGACGCGTGAGTTGAACTCGCCAATCATGGCGTCCCACGTTGGAACGTGACTGCGCAAGTTCTGCCAGAAAGACTGCGAACGGCGCGCTTCAAACACCGAAAGTGGCGTTCCCTGTTGCTCAACCCATGTGTAATAGCCAAGGTTGAAAATGCGATTGCGATCCCGCTCGGTGCAATCAATCATCGAATCGGTCTGCACGGTTCCCAAATGTTCCGCAAACACTTCGGCTGCATCAACTTGCGTGAAGTTGTCGTTGAAGCGCTTCTTCATGGTCTTCACACGCTCGCTCGGGTAGAGATCTGCACCGTCTGTGGCAATAGTGATGAGCACATCGTCTGCACCAAGGCCAAGCAGTTTTGCTGTCTTGATGGCGGCAATCGTGTTGCAGATGGCCGAGAAACCAAAGTGCGGCAGGGTGTCAACTATTTCTTGTGGAATGTGCTTGCGTTGCACTAAGTAGTCACGACCAGCAGAAGTGTTAAACAACACATCGAGTTCATCGGTTACGCGATCAGAAACTGCTGCAATGACGTCGGTGTTCATCACGTTATGAATAAGAGGAATGTGCTTGTCGCCGATGCCTTGAATGTTGTGCTCGCCAAAACCGTTCTCGAGCATGGTTGGACACTCAAGCGCTTCAACGGCAACGATTTTTGTTCCGTACTTATCTTTCAAATGATCACCCGCACCAATAGTTCCTGCAGAACCAGTAGCGCTGGTGAATGCGGCTAGTCGCAGGTTTGGTCGGTTCAAGCCTTTAGCAACATGTTCGTACACCGCTGAGAGCGCAGTGCCCGTCACTTCGTAGTGACCGAGGTAGTTTCCGAACTCGCAAAATTGATTGAAGATGAAGTTCTTCGGATCTTTCTGCATTTCATTGCACGCATCGTAAATTTCTTTTACGTTGCTTTCGGTACCAGGTGTGCGAATGATGTCGCTTGGGTCACTTGTCCAACGATCAAGCCAGTCGAAGCGCTCTTGCGACATTCCTGCCGGCAACACGGCAACTCCGCGTGCGCCCATAATCTTGCTAATGGCAACGCCACCGCGCGCATAGTTGCCGGTTGATGGCCACACTGCTCGCTGAGTTGAAGGATTGAATTGGCCAGTAATGACGCGCGGCGCCAAACACGAGTACGCAGCCAACACTTTGTGTGCGGTGATCATTGGGAAACGATCACCAAACATCACCACGATCGGACTGTCGACACCGGTCAACGACTTTGGCAACACCACATGATCGGGAACACTCACGCGATTTCCCGCCATGTCGTTAAACCAATGCACACGAAACAAGTTGCGTGAATCTGGAGAATTCTTATCGGCTCCCGCTGCAATATCTAGAGGGATTAGGGTTGGGTTCGCCAACTGGGCAAATGTAGGCAACACCACATTATTGGCAGCACATTTGCGAATGCTTTCGGCCAAGGCCCCTTCATCCACGACGGTGTCAGCTAAGCCAAGTTGGCTGGCGAGGGCATCTGAGTCTTGGGACGAAGTCAATGTTGATGTCACGCTTTACATTGTGTCAAGAAACGACCCCCTTGCCACTACCCTTATCGCGATTAGCCGACGTAGCCCAATGGCAGAGGCACAGCACTTAGGATGCTGTCAGTGAGAGTTCGAGTCTCTCCGTCGGCACTGTGAGTTCTCAACCAGTGCACGTATCCGAGGTGCAGACCCCAGCGCTCGTGATTGACGGCACAATTGCGCAACAAAACATTGCCACCATGGCAGCCGCAATACCTGGCACACGTTTGCGACCGCATATGAAGGCAACGAAATGCACATCACTTGCTCGCGAACAAGTTCGTGCTGGCCACACCACATTCACTTGCGCAACACCCCGCGAAATAGTGGGCATGGTGAAGGCGGGTGTTGGAGACGATCTACTACTTGCTAACGAAAGCCTTGATCTACTTCGGTTGCAAGAAATGGCAGCACT
>JBEGVD010000045.1:0-11595 GCA_041178585.1 Actinomycetota bacterium | reverse complement strand
CAATTGGTGAGTTGTCAAGTTTCATTTATTTGTTTACTTTGCTCGTTTTTCCGTTACGAATCATTGGCTACCTGCTGAGCGAGATTCCACATTCATCAAGTGGATTCAAGCGTGTGCGCGAAATGCTTGATGAGCCTTTAGAGACCCAACCAAAGATCAACTTCCTTCAGCAAAAATCTGATTTTGCAGTTCAAGTAGAAGATGCATCTTTTTCCTACTCAGAGTCAGATGAGCCAATCTTTTCTCATGTCAATTTTTCAGTTCCAGTGGGTTCAATAGTTGCAGTTGTAGGTGAAACGGGTGCGGGCAAGTCAACACTGCTAAAGATGATCGCAGGCTTGATTCGTGCTCAACATGGATCGGTTCACGTAACTCAAGGCGGATCGGCAATTGTTTTCCAGGAGCCATTCCTTTTTTCGGGATCGCTTCATTTCAACTTGACCCTAGGTAAGTCGATTCATGTTCCCGATATTGCTCGCGCGCTATGGGCATCAGTGAGTGAAGAGTTCGTTTCGGATCTTGAAAATGGCATCGACACGATTGTTGGTGAACGCGGAATCAGTCTGAGTGGTGGCCAAAGACAGCGAATTGCTTTGGCCCGTGCAATTGCAAGTGGACGCCAAGTTCTGCTGCTCGACGACACCACAAGTGCACTTGACCCTGCAACCGAATCCTTGGTAATTGAGCGCCTTTCATCACTGTCTAGTACGACTACGACAATTGTGGTCGCATCGCGACCAACAACGGTCAAGATCGCCGATCAAGTGTTGTTTGTACACCAAGGCAAAGTCCATGAATTGGCTACACACGAAACTCTCATGAGCAGTAATCCGGCATACGCCAACTTGATGAAATCCTTTGAAATGGATCGGAAAGCACCATGAGTACCGATCTCGAACAGAGATTCCCTTCTGCACGAATCATCGGCAGAGGAGTAACTGTTGCTCCTGCATTAAAGAGTGGCATCGGGTTGACATTCGTACTGGCCATGTTTGGCACGGGCGCACGTCTGGTGATTCCAATCCTTATTCAGCAGTCGATTGATCACGGATTGCAGCCCGGTCGTGTTGACCTTGATTACATCATGCGCCTGTGCCTCATTGGTGCACTATGCGTCGTGCTGTCGTCGTTTTGCTTACGTGAAGCTACCCGTCGACTCGGAACGAGGGCGGAAAGCGGACTCTTTGCCTTACGGTCTCAGCTTTTTGACCATATACATCGACTCAGTCTCGAAGAGCACAACAACGAAAAGCGCGGCGCATTGGTGTCACGAGTAACAAGCGACATAGAGACGCTCACACAGTTCTTTTCGTGGGGCGGTCTTGGTTTATTGCTGGATGGCTCTCAGATGATTGCAGTTGCTGCGGTGATGCTTGCTTATGACTGGCGTCTTGCTCTTGTTGCCTTCATCACTAGCGCGCCTCTAGTGATCGTTCTGCGTTTTGTTCAATCACGCTTAGTTAGTGCCCACAATCTCTCTCGAGAACGAAATGCTGATTTCCTTGGCTCTGTATCCGAACTCATGGCTGGCGCGGAAACGTTGCGTGCCTATGATGCTGAGCAATCAATGATTGACACTGTTGCTGTGTCAATGCGCAACCGCAAAAAGAGCAACATACGTGCCGGAGTAATTGGCGCTTTCCTTTTTCCAAGTGGTGAGGTGTTCGCAGTCTTCACCGTTATGGCGGTTGTGGGTACTGGTTTGCTTATTGGTCCAGCGGGTGGGCTGACGTCCGGAGCTCTAGTCGGCTTCGTGTTCCTTACCTACCGTTTTCTTGAGCCCATTGCCGAATTCACAGAAATCATCGATCAAGTGCAGAGCGCTGTAGCTGGGTTGCGAAGAGTGCTGGGTGTTTTGGACACTCCTATTGGTCCACCACAGTCACCACATCCGCGTCCACTTCCACAAGGCGGACTATCAGTTGATCTGAAAGATGTGAGTTTTGCGTATGGCTCCAGACTTGATGAATCAGACGATGACACACCAGTGCTCCATGACATCTCTTTGCACATTGCGTCCGGTCAACATGTCGCTTTAGTCGGGCCGTCTGGTTCGGGAAAGACGACTATTGCTCGCCTTGTTGCACGGCTAACTGATCCGACCATTGGTCGTGTGCAAATTGGAGGAGTAGCGCTAACTGAGGTTGCCAATGACGAATTGCGCCGCAGACTCATTGTCGTTCCACAAGAGCCGTTCCTCTTTGCCAATACCATTGAGTACAACTTGCAGTTCGCAAACCCAGAAGCATCTTCACAAATCATGGTCGATAGCTTCACGGAACTTGGGCTGGCTGACTGGCTCGAAAGTTTGCCATCCGGGCTACAGACGCAAGTTGGACAGCGCGGATCGTCGCTTTCAGCAGGTGAGCGGCAGTTGGTGGCGCTCGTTAGGGCTTCGATTGTCAAGCCGGATGTACTTGTGCTCGATGAAGCGACATCTTCAGTTGATTCACTCACTGAAGTCCGGATATCTCATGCGTTAGAACGTTTAGCGGTTGGACGAACCACCATATCGATAGCCCACAGGTTGTCGACGGCTTCGCGAGCAGATCGTGTAGTCATGCTTGAAAATGGTCGAATCGTTGAAGACGGTTCCCATCTCGCACTAATTTCTGCTGGTGGTAAGTATGCATCACTATATGAAACCTGGGTTAACTCGACAAGCGGTGCAAGTAATGATTAAGCATCGACTGGTTGTCGTCTCACTGCTGGCTGTTGCACTCACGTCCTGTAGTGAGTCGCAAGAAACGCGCGCGGTCTGTTCGCACGCTGCTGAATTGGAATCTTCACTCGTAGCAACTGGCGTTGCGGTTGAAAATTTCTCGACAATCTCGCAAAGACAACTGCAAAGCACGGTTGCGGTGCTAACCGGGACGCTTTCCATCATCAATGACATTGCTCCTTCCGCAGTAAAGCCTGAAGTGGAACAAATTAAGCGCGCATACGAAGAACTGTCTGTGGCATTACAAAATGTGTACTGGGACGGCAAGGTTGCAGAAGTTGACGCCAATGTCCAGAACGCAATTGAGAATTTAGTTCGCAATGACAACGTGGAATCACTCGAGGCGCTAAGAGTGTTTATTGCAGAACAGTGCAAAGTGGAGATTTCTCAAGGCATCAATGCAGCGCCCGGAGACGATCAATCAGTGAGTTCTACGTCTCTGGTTGTTGAACCCCAGCCAGATATCAACTACGGATTTGACAACGAAGAGACTGCGATTAAGTCGTATGCCTACTTCATTGCGGAGCAACGCGGTTTAGCCATTACTGCTGAACAGGCTTTGTGTTTAGGTAGTCGAATGATCAGCGTTGCTGAAGACAACCCAACGCTAAGCGATGAAGTGTATGAAGTCACGTTGACAGCAGCATTTGGCGAGTGCGGCATAGCTGTCAACTAGATTGACGGTTATGGAAATCGTTCTTATTCGTCATGCAGAGCCAGAGTGGGTGAAAGACGGTAAGAGTGTTGTCAATCCTCCTTTGACCGAGAGAGGCAGCCGTCAAGCAGAGTTGCTGGGACAGCGTTTATCGGAAGAAAAGTTTGACCATGTTTTTGCTTCGCCGCTGCAACGCACTCATCTGACAGCGCAGCCGACACTCGACCGTCAGAATCGTAAGTTGGAAATTGAGCCGTTCCTCGAAGAGATCCGCGAACCTGCGTGGCATGGCACGCCAGCAGAGCAAACCATCAAGGCCTATCGGGATGAGGTTAAGAACGCGTCTCATGAACGGTGGAACGGTCTGAAAGGCGGTGAGTCAGTTAAGGACTTCGTTCAGCGCATTCACACTGGCGCTAACGAATTTCTCGAGCGTAATGGAGTTCACCGTCTCAACACCGAATTGCCGGTTTGGCATATTGACAATCCTGGCGAGAGATTTGCTTTCTTTGCTCACGCTGGCACGAATAGCGTATTGATCTGCCATCTGCTCGGAATTTCAGCGACACCGTGGGAGTGGGAAAGGTTCATCATCAACCATGCTTCACTCACGACGGTTAAGGCAATCAAGTTGGGCGATGGCTACGCCTTTAGTCTTGAACGGCTCAGCGATGTTGAGCATCTTTCTGATGAGGATCGCACACGATAGATATTGTTGAGGGAATCGCTGATGATTCTCACATCACCAACGATTCCCTCAACTTTTGTTCAGCTGAACAATTACGGCTGCGGGAGCAATTCCGTAACGTTGCAAGCATCAACAGCCTTGACAAGTGGATATGGGTTTACCGCGGCGCCACCCTTTGGGTGAACTTCAAAGTGCAGGTGGTTCGATGTCGATCCTGTTGAACCGAGGTAACCGATGATCTGACCGGCACGCACCGTCTGTCCAACTGTGAGGCCAGCAGCAAATCCGTCCAAGTGGGCGTAGAAAAAGTATGTGCCATCTGCAATGGTGAGACGAATGGAGTTTCCACTCAATGCTCCACCGGTCAACATTCTGGTGATCACACCGTCTGCTACTGCGTAGATTGCCAATCCGCGTGCACCAATGATGTCAACACCTTCGTGAAGCCGTCCGCCAGGACGTGGTGCATGCCATGAATCGGTGAATCCACAACGACCCTGAACAGGAAAGGCCTGCAATGTTGGCAAACCAAGTTCTGCAAGTGATGGAATAAGTCCAAGAGCAGCAGCTGTTGGAGCATCGAGAGCTGTTGTTACGTTCAATCCCTGTGCTGACTGAAATTTTCCGATTGAAACTGCAGTTGCAACACCAAACACGCCGTCTGCGCCACCCTTTACTTCGATACCAGCGTTGATCAGCGCGTTTTGCAACATGCGAACATTCTCACTTTTTTGACCACGAACTGGAAGTGAATCAATGGTGATTGGTGAACCAGTTACAGGTGCTACTGCAACTACCGGGGCAGCAACAGGAGCCGATGCGGCTGCAACCGTTTTCTTTGCGGTCGATGTTGGTGCAGGTGCAGGTGCAGCGAGTAAACCAAGTGCAATCGCAGTTGATTCATCAACAGACTTTGTTACGGAGAGACCCTTCATTGCTTGAAACTTGCCAAGGGCGATCGATGTTGCCAATCCAAACTTGCCATCAGCGCCACCCTTAACCTGAACACCGCTGTTGATGAGAGCCTGCTGAAGTGACCACACAGCATCTCCCGATGATCCAACTGTTGGGAAGTTTGACTTCGACAATGGTGCAACATCTACGAGACCCAAGAACTTTGCAGTCTTTGCATCGAGTTTTCCGGTCGGTGCAAAGCCAGCAACCTTCTGCAGTGACCTCAGTGCAACCTGTGTTGCATTCCCAAATGAACCATCAATGCCGCCTTTGATGGTGAAGCCACGCGCAACGATTGCTTGTTGCATGCGCGTTACCTCTGGACCGGATTCGCCCAGTTTTGGAAGTGCAGCCGACTTTGCGGATGCGGCTTGTGCCGCTACTGGCTTGGCTGTAACCGTCGTAGCTACTGTGGCAATACTGAGTGACAGTGCTGCTGCAATGATTGCCTTGCGAATGATTCCTGCGTTCATGTTTTGCTCCCTTGATTTGCTGGTGTGAGACCCGCATAAGGGATCGACCAGAATCAGAGAAACTTGAGGAATAAATCACAGAAAATGTTGAAGTAAACACTCTGAGTGGTAATAATCGGAGATTGGTGGTCAAATGACCACAAAAAGTGCTGAGATGCGTGTTCCCGAGTTGGTGAGCCCCTTGATTGAAGGGAACGGGGTAGCGTCGCGACGATGCGTCGTCCAGAAATATCAGCCTTGAGATTCAGAAAGGTCGTGTGGATCGCCTTTGGATCCCTCTACGCCATCATCGTCTCAGGCTCGTTGGTGCGCCTAACGGGCTCGGGCCTGGGCTGTTCGGATTGGCCCAATTGCAATGAAACCAAGTTTGTCGATGTCTCATCTGGACATGCAGCGATTGAGCAGATCAATCGACTGTTTACTGGATTCGTTGCGGCTTCAGTGATTGTTGCAGTCTCTGCATCGCTGTTTCTCAACCCTCGCGTGAAGCGGATCACCGCTAATGCCGGAATCTTGGTATTTGGGGTGTTGGTACAAGTGGTTCTCGGGGCATATGTTGTTTTGACGGGGCTTAATCCTTGGTCAAACATGGCTCATTTTCTTGTGTCAATTTTCCTGATTTCCTCGGCGTTCTTGCTGATCAAGCGTGTTGAACTCATGATTCATCCTCGTGAGAGCCGAGAATGTCCAGATAGACGTCTTCGACACCTGCTGTTTGCAAGTGCATGTCTGGTGATGTTCCTCGGCACAGTCGTTACTGGGGCTGGACCACATTCAGGGGCCGAACGGGTCACTCGGTTGGGGATCGACGTCAGGTTTGCCACGCAATTGCACTCAACATCAGTTTGGATTTTGGTTTTCTTGGCCGTTGTTCTGGCGGTTCGGGCCCGAAAAAGAGCTGCTCGATGGGAGATTGAAGGACCTGCGATCTTGCGCTTACTTGCGGCAATAAGTGCCCAGGGGTTCATTGGCTACGTTCAATACTTCGGTGGCGTTCCAGCCCCATTGGTTGCCATCCACATCGCATTATCGGTAGTCGTATGGCTTTGCGCATTCGCGGTGTTTCTTCCTGCCAGTACCCTGCTTGTGCTTGACTAGAGGCACGCAAAGTTTGGGGATGTGGTGACTGAAATGAACAATTCGAAATCCCGCTGCTTCGCGGTTGCTCGGGCTTTCGCGGTTGTAGTCGGCGCCCTCATTATGTTCTCGGCGCCTGGTGTGGCCAACGCGGCCGAATCGGAAAATTCGATTGTCATTTCGGTGCTGGACCAGGCAAATAACAACGGAGTTTCTGAAAAGATACCTGTTGCTGGTGTAAAAGTTTCAGTGACTAATCCGGCAGGTCTCGCAATTGGCGAAGGAGTTACCGACAGCGCCGGACTGGCAACTATTCCAGTGCCAGCTAAGGATGATTACGTAGTCACTCTCGATGTTGCCTCCCTGCCAAGTGGGGTCACACTTATTGAAGGCACAAAGACAGTGGTCAATATCGTTAAAGACTCTTTTACGACGAATTCAAAGCGAGTGACGTTCTTCGCCGGTACCGCTGGTGAGTCGGGTGCAAGTTTGTTTGACCGAGTTGCTCAGCGACTGGTTGACGGCATTCGCCTTGGTCTCATTATTGCAATTTGCTCGGTTGGCCTTTCGCTGATCTTTGGCACAACGGGCCTCACCAATTTCGCACACGGTGAAATGGTCACGTTTGGTGGTCTCATTGCTTTCTGGTTCAACGTTTTGCTCGGCATTCCACTTCTCATCGCGGCTCCATTGGTTATTGCGCTTGGAGGCGTACTGGGTCTTGCGATGAATGGAATCATCTTTGCCAAGTTGCGTAAGCGCGGAATCGGACTGATATCACAACTCGTTGTCTCTGTCGGACTCTCGATCATGCTTCGCAACATGTACCTGTATCAGTTCGGTGGACGCACGCGTCCTCTAGACGATTTCAGTTTGCAAGTAGCAAAAAGCTTCGGCCCAGTCAGCATTACGATGCGAGACCTCACGACCGCAATCATCTCATTGGTCGTGCTGCTTGGTGTTGCTACATTCCTGCAGCGCTCACGCACAGGTAAAGCAATTCGCGCGGTGTCAGACAATCCGTCGCTTGCATCCTCAACTGGTATTGATACGCAAAAGATCATTCGAGTTGTGTGGTTCGCTGGTGGCGCACTTGCTGCGATGGGCGGAGTGTTTCGTGGTTTGGATGAGCAAGTCGGCTTTGAAATGGGATCAGGTTTGATTTTCTTAATGTTCGCCGGAATAACACTTGGTGGTCTTGGCTCGGCTTATGGCGCACTCATTGGCGGCTTCTTCGTTGGATTGCTTGTTGAACTGGCTTCACTCGTCGTTCCAGCCGAGTTGAAGAACGCACCTGCTCTGCTGATATTGATCATCGTTCTCGTGGTTCGTCCTCAAGGAATACTCGGACGAAAGCAGAGGGTTGGCTGATATGGACATCATCAAGATTCTCGAAAACACCATCTCGGCATTCTTTGGTATTGATGCTGCGTATTTCGCATTGGCCGCGATTGGACTCAACATTCAATTCGGATATACGGGTTTGTTGAACTTCGGCCAATCAGCGTTCATGGCATGCGGTGCATACGGATTAGGAATGACGTCTCAGTATTTCGGGGTGGGAATGTGGTGGGGAATACTCATCGGTCTTGCGCTCGTCATCATCCTTGGTCTGCTTGTCGGTATTCCAACGTTGCGTTTGCGAGCCGACTATTTAGCAATCGTGACCATTGCTACTGCAGAAATTGTGCGGCTTGTCGTCCGTTCAGTTCGATTCAAGGAATATTTCGGTGGAAGCGACGGCATTAACAGTTTCAGTTCGTCATTCAGAGATTTGAGTCCATTCGACCCCGGCGCTCAGTACGGAGTCCGACCATTCCAGTACAGCGGCTACTCGCTGTGGACCATGATCGTGGGTTGGTCACTCGTCATTATCTTCTCCTTCTTGGTGTATCTGTTGATGAAGAGTCCATGGGGTCGCGTTGTCAAGGCCATTCGTGAAGATGAAGATGCAGTCCGCAGTCTCGGAAAGAACGTCTATAGCTACAAGATGCAGTCACTGATTATTGGTGGAGTTGTTGGGATGTTCTCAGGAATGATTTTCGCCCTCGACCGAGGATCTGTACAGCCCGACAATTACAGCCGCGACGTTACGTTCTACGTACTCACGGCGTTGGTGCTCGGTGGAGTTGCACGAGTAAGCGGTTCAGTGATCGGTCCGATGATGTTCTGGGGTCTATATGTATTCAGCGACAACTTCTTGCGCGAATTGACCAAAGATCGTCCATTTGAAATGTTTGGCATTGGAATCATACAGAAGTCGCAAGTGGGACCGGTTAACTACATGTTGATTGGTTTGGGGCTCATGTTGCTGATGACATTTAGGCCACAAGGCATTTTCGGAAGTAAAGAAGAGATGGCTTTAGATGGACGCTGAGCGGACCTACACGGAACTTGCGCAGCGAGCCCGAGCGGCATTGGCTTCGGTCAATGCTTCACCAGGTGTCGCTAAACCAGATCCCATTTTGCTCGCTGAGAATGTGCGCAGAAATTTTGGTGGTGTAACGGCAGTAGATGTCCAGCACCTTGAAGTGCAGCGTGGCTCGATAACGGCTCTGATTGGTCCGAACGGTGCAGGCAAGACAACGCTGTTCAATCTGTTGACGGGTTTCGATACACCAGACAACGGCGAATGGATGTTTGACAGCAAGAACCTGAAGAAGGTTGTTGCCCACAAGACAGCAAGCCTCGGCATGGTTCGTACATTCCAGTTGACCAAGAGCCTCACCAAACTTTCCGTCATTGAGAATATGAAACTCGGCGCAACGCACCAGATGGGTGAGAAGTGGTGGAATGGTCTGTTGCCGTTCCGCTACCGCAAGCAAGAATCAATGATCGAGCGTCGTGCAGACGAGTTGTTGAAGCGTTTCAAGCTTGATCACATGCGTGACCAATACGCAGGGACACTTTCGGGTGGTCAGCGTAAATTGCTAGAGATGGCTCGTGCGCTCATGACTAACCCTCGACTAGTGATGCTTGACGAACCTATGGCCGGAGTGAACCCTGCGCTGAAACAAAGCCTCAACGAACACATTCGTGGTTTGCGCGATGACGGAATGACTGTGTTGTTCGTTGAGCACGACATGGACATGGTGCACGACATCTCAGACTGGGTTGTCGTCATGGCTGAGGGTCGAATTATCGCCGAAGGAACACCCGAGCAGATCTCATCGAACCCTGCAGTAATTGAGGCCTACCTTGGAACGCACCAAGGCAAGTCGCTGCTCGAAGAGGAGAATGCATAATGTCCGATGATCGCATTCTCGTAGTCGACGAACTCGTCGCTGGTTATATCCCAGAAGTGAACATTCTGAACGGTTGCAATATTGAAGTTCGTAAAGGTGAGTTCGTTGGCGTAATTGGTCCCAATGGGGCAGGCAAGTCAACAGTGCTAAAGGCAATCCTTGGGCAGTGCGGCGTGCGTTCGGGTCAAGTTCGATTCCTCGATAACGACATCACCGGCATGAAGGCGCACGAACTTGTTGAGCAGGGTATTGGATATGTTCCACAGACCCAAAACGTTTTCCAAAGCCTGACCGTCTCTGAAAACTTGGAAATGGGTTGCTTCATCAAGCCGAGCGTTTTTGAAGAGCGCTTCGAGTATGTAACTTCGTTGTTTCCGAAACTTCGTGAACGTGCGAACCAACGCGCCGGTTCACTTTCTGGTGGCGAGCGTCAAATGGTTGCAATGGGGCGAGCGCTCATGATGGAACCAAAACTTTTGTTACTCGATGAGCCAAGTGCAGGTCTTTCCCCAGCGCTCCAAGACGAAGTGTTCATTCAGTGCAAGCGAATCAACGCTGAAGGAATTGCGATCTTGATGGTGGAGCAGAATGCGCGACGTTGTTTGCAAGTCACCGATCGTGGTTACGTTCTTGACCAGGGCAAGAACGCCTATACGGGCACTGGTCGACAGTTGCTTGAAGACCCAAACGTCATCAAGTTGTATTTGGGTACGCTCGCCAAAATGACCGGCGGCTAAAGCTTTTTCCCTTTCGGCATAAAACCAGATAAATAAAAAGGCCCCCAACCTTTCGGCTGGGGGCCTTTCTTAATCTGACAGAGTCAGGGATTACTTACCCGAGTCGAAGTTTTCGCCGAGTGCGTTACCCATGTTGCCGTCACAGCCGTAAACCTTCTTGTCCTTAGGTCCGATTCCTTGCTCCACCATGGTGCGCAAGATACGTGAACCTTCGTCGAATGTTACGAGCATGATTGCATCTGGGTTAGCAGTCTTGATTTCGCCAACTTCAGCATCGAATGTCGTTGCTTTTGGATCGTAGATCTTCTTGCCAACAACAGTTACACCTGCTGCGGTGAGGTTTGCTTCGATCGCGTCTGCAAGACCCGTTCCGTAAGCATCGTCCAACGCCATGATGTACACAGTTGCTGCGCCGTCACCTGCGATGAGGTTTGCAAGCACTGCACCCTGAAGCTTGTCAGCTGGTGCGGTACGGAAGTACAGACCATTGTCAGCGTAGGTTGAGAGCTTGTCCGACGTGTTTGCAGGGCTGAACTGAATTACGCCAGCTGCTGTGATCTTGTCGATTACGGTCAATGTCACTGAAGACGAAGCTGCACCGATAATTGCGTCAACATTTTCTCCGAGGAGACGGTCAACGGTGGTGCTTGCTGTATCAGTGCTGGTGTCACCCGAGTCACCCTGAACGTACTCAACTGGATTGCCAAGAACGCCGCCAGCCGCATTGATGAGGCTGATTGCATACTCAACACCAGCGAATTCTGGTGGTCCGAGGAATGCGAGTGAACCGGTTTCTGGCAAGAGCGAACCGATCTTCAATACGCCGTCACCCTTACGCTCTACAGTTACTTCAGAAGCTGGAACAATGTCCGACTCTGGAGCGTCTGCAAGAACGTACGAAGCATCTTCGTACTTGAAGCGGTTGTCTGCACCAAAGGTAAGAACGCCGTACGAAGCATTAACTGGTTCGCCGTTTCCGTTCATGTCCTGTGGACCAGATGCACCTTCATAGTTGACGTCTCCGCCAGCTGCAATGATTGCTAC
>JBEGVD010000044.1:0-10450 GCA_041178585.1 Actinomycetota bacterium | reverse complement strand
TTGCCCAAATGTGAACGCTTTGTGAAGTTGTAGACCCCTAGCCTGAAGTTGTGGCGGTAGCGACTCAACACGTGCGGGTGGGATTAGCCCAGTTCAACCCCGTAGTTGGCGATATTGCGGGTAATTCGCGCCGAATCCGCGAGATGTATGCCGCTGCGAACGACGCAGGCTGCGACATTGTGGCCTTTCCCGAGCTTTCCATTACTGGTTATCCGCCCGAAGACCTCGTTCTCAAATCTGGCTTCGTGGCTGAAAACCAGCGGGCCATGCGTGAGATCGTGGCAGATACACACGGTTGTGTGGCGGTGTTTGGTTTTGTCGACGGAACTCTGGGGTCTTTATCGAACTCGGCTGCCATTGCATCGAATGGGACATTGCACGGCACGTACAACAAACAGTTGCTTCCGAACTACAGCGTGTTCGACGAAGAGCGGTATTTCATTCCTGGTTCATCGTTCTCGCTGTTCACAATTTGTGGCGTGCCCGTAGGAGTCACGATTTGCGAAGACATCTGGCAAGCGGATGGGCCGGTTCAGAAACAAGCTAAAGCTGGCGCAACCTTGAATATCAACATCAACGGTTCGCCGTATCACCGTGGAAAATTTGATGAGCGTCAACACATGGTGAGTGATCGCGCACGAACAAATGCGTGCGCAATTGTGTATGTCAATCAAGTCTGCGGTCAAGACGAGTTGGTGTTTGATGGCGGAAGCATGGTGTTTGACCATCACGGCGACATGTTGATGCGCGCGGAACAATTTAGTGAAAGTCTGTCGTTCATTGACATTGCAGTAAACGCATCAAATGTTGCAAGCGATGTTTCAGTGATTGAGATTTCCGAATCAACCCGGGCAAGTGGTGCTCGTCGTGAAGGAGTGATTACTCCAAACTCATCCGACATGGAACAAGTATTTGGCGCGTTGGTTCTAGGCACTCGTGACTATGTGCGTAAGAACGGATTCACCGATGTGGTCATTGGGCTATCGGGAGGAATCGACTCGGCACTAGTTGCTGCAATCGCAGTTGAAGCACTTGGTTCACAACACGTACACGGTGTTTCTATGCCATCTCGTTACTCCAGCGAAGGCTCGCGAACCGATGCAGCGCTTTTGGCAAGCAACCTTGGAGTAGAAATGCAAACCATTTCTATTGAGCCTGCATTTGCTGCGTATCTTGATATGACTGCAGAAAGTTTTGCTGGCAGGGCAGCGGATCTCACCGAAGAGAATTTGCAAAGCCGTGTTCGTGGCACCACGTTGATGGCACTGTCAAACAAGTTTGGCTGGATGGTGTTAACAACAGGAAATAAGAGCGAACTCGCAGTTGGTTACTTCACGCTGTATGGCGACTCGGTAGGTGGTTATGCAGTCATTAAAGATTTGTTAAAGACCACTGTGTATGAGCTGTGTCGCTTTGTCAATGTGCGCGCAGGAAAAGAAGTGATTCCTGAAGCAGTGATTACTAAGCCGCCATCGGCTGAATTACGCCCAGATCAACGAGACGACCAATCGTTGCCTCCATATGAAGTGCTCGATCCGATTCTGGAACTGTACGTAGAGCAAGATCGCACTGCTTCAGAAATTATTGCGCTGGGGTTTGATGAGGCACTTGTTCGAAGAATTTCACATTTAGTCGATGTAAATGAATACAAACGCCGTCAAGGTCCACCAGGGGTTCGTGTTTCGTTGAAAGCCTTCGGTAAAGACAGGCGCTTGCCAATTACTAACGCGTACCGCGGTTAACTTTTTGCCATTACGCGTTGATAGCGCGTAATCGTGATCGCACCAAGCAGACCGAAGAACGCACCCATTAATGCTGGACCTCGTACGCCAAATGACTCAAACAAATTGGTAGCAACAATGGCCATCACTGCGCGCCCAAGCGTTCCGGCACCTAATACCCAACCAAGCCCTGTTCCGGGGCTGTTTGGAACAAGTTTGGTGGCTAACGGCAACAAGCTGACCACCGAGAATTCGAAACCGAGGAAATAGATAAACACACCAATTAATCCAACGACCAAGTTCTGAGATCCGACAACGAGAAAGATGCCACCAGGGATAACAAGGAGTGCTCCGAAGGCAATGCTTCGCTCTTTTCCCCACTTGTCGGTTTGACGAGAACTACCTACCGATGCAGCAAGTTCAACGAGTCCAAGCGAAAAACCTGCGACAGCAAGCCGAGCCGCGCCAAATTGAAATTCATCTTCAAGCCAAGCACCGAACGTGACAAACAAGTTTTGTGCGCTGCACATTATAAAGAACATGGTGACAACTACCAACCATGAGTTACCAGTAACTCGTTGCGGTGTGGTGCTGCGACTTTCATGAATTTCACGAACTTCATTAGTAACGCAATTGAAAATGACGAACATTGAAACAACCAGACACAAGACTGCAAATGCAAAACCGATTCGCCAATTTGTTGCAGCAGTGATTAGACCCATGACCGATACGCCGACGAGCAATCCAAGGGCCCATGCGGTTTCAGTGAGTCCAACAATTTTTCCGCGCTGGCTGTAGGGAACATGGTCGGCAATCCATGCACCAAGCCCAAGGTCGAAACTTTGTTTGGTCAGTGCAAGAACGGTGACGCCAACTGCAAACATCAATGGCGAAGTTGACACTGCGGCGATGGTGCAACCAATTGCAGAACCGACGAGACCAAGCACCATACTGTTGCGGTGCGTGAGACGATCAACGATGCGTCCAGCAAGCGGTGAAGCAAAGCCGGAAAGTTCGCTGACAAAAATGGCGAAACCAAGCGTGGAAAGCGAAACGTCAAATCCTCGCGCGATAGTTGCCAGAAACAGCGGGGCAAATCGATACGCGGCGTTGGCTACAAGCCGCGCAACCGTTACCGCTGTGATATTGCGGCGAATTTCTTTATCAAAAGAATCATCAAGCAGTCGATTGAGCATGGTTACAGCGAATCTGTTGTGAGGTCGTCATCTACAAGTGTGACGAGGTCGCCAACGCTAATGCGGTTGTCGCGATGCACGTGGAACCAGCTGCCGCCGAGGTTTGGCAAACGAGGATTGCTTGCGCCAAGCACATGACGCAGTGTGCGAATGACTCCACTGTGACTAACGATGAGTGCAGTTCCGCCTTCACAACGTTGACCAATATCAAGGAACGCATCTGTCAATCGCTCAACAATTGCTTCGTCAGATTCAAACCCTTCAGGTTTGGTTCGCGATGCCAAAAACCCTGGCCATTGTTCCTCAATTTGCGTGCGGGTTAAACCCTCCCAAGGGCCAACATGGGTTTCCTGAAGCCGCTCGTCGGTTTCTACAGGACCAACTCCCTGCGCTTCAGAAATGATGTGTGCAGTTCGAAGTGCACGAAGCAGCGTACTGGAAGCGATGTAATCAAATGTTCCTAAACGCTGCGCAGCTTGACGTGCCTGCGCGATACCAAGCTCACTGAGTTCAATGTCGGCTCGACCCTGCCAGCGTTCTTCGATGTTCCATAGCGACTGTCCATGTCGTACGACAAGCAGACTTGCAATTACGCCGTTAGTAGACACGCCAAGGCAGGGTAGTGGCAAAGGTACGATGAGGTTGTGGCTCAACTGCGATTGTTCGCATCCGCTCGCGAAGCGGCTGGTTGCTCACGAGATGTCGTGCCTGGCAACACGGTTTCAGAGGTCATTTCTGAGGCAGTGGCTCGGTTTGGTGCCGATTTTGAGCGAGTGCTTGGCACCTGTCGAATCTGGGTAAATGGAGAGGTCGCCGATTCGGATGCACCAGTCAACGACAATGATGAGGTGGCAATTCTTCCTCCTGTTTCTGGTGGCGATCGATGAGTGATTTCTCCAACCTCGACCTCGCAGGTATTCGTGCCGCACGTACCGCAATGCAGGCACAAGAAGACGCAGTGTCATTTGTTCGTCGAATGGCGCAAGGTCGTTTAGATATTGCACGCGACGAGCAGCGACGTCGCGCAGAAAATCTTCCAACAAGCAACACTGCAACTGACTTGGCTGGGGTATTCGGCCAAGAACATGGTGGTGGTTCTGCGCGACCACCACGCGAAACAAATATTGCGACGGATCATCCGCTGGTGATGGAGCTCGAACAGTTGTGCGAACGAGTCGGTTTCGGATCAATTCGCACACTCGATGTTGAAGGTTTGCAGCGCGCAATTGATGAACTCAGCGCATTTGAAAATGCTCGCTCAGGTGAGCGCCGTTCATTGTTTGACCAAATTGATGCACTTACTGCCGAATTGGTAAAGCGATACAAAGATGGTGGCGCAAACGTTGACGCACTGCTGAACGACGACAACTGATCATGGTCGTCGACAAACGTCTGGCTGATGTCGGTAACTTTATTCGCCAACAGCGCGAACTCGCACAGCAGTCCATTCGAGATTTAGCAAAAGTTGCGGGAGTCTCGAATCCGTATTTGTCACAAATTGAGCGAGGTCTGCGCAAACCATCGGCTGAAATTTTGCAGCAGCTTGCGCGTGCAATGCAGATCTCTGCTGAAACCTTGTACGAGCGGGCGGGCATCCTTGATCCGAGCGAGGAACCCCGCTCTGGTGTGGTTGATGCGGTGTCGTCGGATCCCCATTTGACTACGGAACAAAAGCAAATGTTGCTTTCGGTCTACCGCAGTTTTGTTGGGGAAAACACCGATTTGACGCCGAGCTGAACTAGGCGATTTAAGTAGCCCTGCAGATAGGTTGATTATGTAATGCAACGCGTAGCCATTCTCTCTATGCATACCTCGCCTCTGGCTCAGCCAGGTGTTGGCGATGGTGGTGGCATGAATGTGTACGTGCGCGAGTTGGTCTCATCACTTGCGAGTAGTGGCGTTGACTGCACCACATATACGCGCAAATGGAAAGACGATCTTCCAGAAGTCATTGAGGTCGAACCAAATCATCGCGTGGTGCATGTGCAAGCCGGTGAAGTAGATCTGCCAAAGGAAGAGCTGCTGAATGCGGTCGATGATTTTACTGACGGTGTTGCTTGGCATTTACAACACCGCGGTGGTGCCGACATCGTGCACGCAAACTATTGGCTCTCTGGTCTCGCTGGTCACCGCCTAAAGCACGAACTCGATTTGCCACTCGTAACAACGTTTCATACTTTTGCGCGAGTAAAGAGTTTGGGTGGCGATGTGGAGTCACCTATCCGCGACAAATCTGAACTTGAAATCATCGGTTGTGCAGACGCCATCATGGTCAGTTGTACGGAAGAGCAATCACAGTTTCAGTCGCTGTACGGAAGTGCACCCGGATCAATAGAAGTTGTTGCGCCAGGTGTAGAGCGCGCTTTCTTTTCGCCCGGTGATCGCCGCGGCGCGCGCCATGCACTTGGACTTGGGTCAGGCCCGATGCTGTTGTTTGTCGGTCGCATTCAGCCCTTAAAGGGTCTTGATGTTGCAGTGCGCACACTTGCCGAAGTTGGTCGTAGCGATGCGCAACTCATTGTTGTTGGTGGTGCGAGTGGGGTTGAAGGCGCAACTGAGCTTGCACGAGTTGAAGCGCTCATTCAGGAACTTGGTCTTGTCGGTCGCGTGAAGTTTTACGAGCCACAGCCACACCACTTGTTGTCAACGTTTTATCGTGCCGCAGACGTGGTGTTGGTTCCTTCACGCAGTGAAAGCTTTGGACTTGTTGCACTTGAAGCGGCTGCATGTGGAATTCCTGTCGTTGCGACGGCGGTTGGCGGATTACTGAACTTGATCGAAGATGGCAAGACGGGGTTCCTTGTTCCAGGACGCGATGTTTCTGGTTTTGCTCGCTTTACGCGCCGATTGCTCGATGATTCGTTACTCGCAATCTCCATGGGTACCGCCGCCGCACATCGTGCGCAGGCATATTCGTGGAAGTCGGCAGCGTTGAAAGCCCGCAGTGTGTACACCGAGTTGCTTGAACGCGACTTGGTTGCGTGTTCCTAGTGTCCGATCTGTTTGACGACGCAGCTCTTGCCCGAACAGAGCGACAAATTGATGAATGGCTGTCGCGCGAAAAAGCACAAAATGAGTTGATTCTCGCGGTTGATCGTTCAACTGATCAAGAGGTTCGGTGGTATGTGCGTATGGCCGGCGAAGAAAAGGAGTTCACCACAGTGTGGCTTACTTTGGGCCAGCGCACGCTTCGATTCGAAACCTATGTCATGCCTGCACCGGAAGAAAATGCGCAGACGTTGTACGAAGCGTTGCTTCGTCGAAACGAAAAGCTCGTAGGGGCTCATTTTTCAATTGGTCAAGAAGATGCGGTGTTCCTTCGCGGTGAGATTCCGCTTGCGGCACTGAATGAAAAAGAGTTAGACCGCGCAATCGGCACCCTGTATTCGACGGTTGAGCAAAGTTTTGGTTCGCTCATCCGCATTGGATTTGCCAGCCGCTTTACCGACTAGCCGTACACATCGTTACGCGTTCGGGTTATTGGCGATCGGAGAAGTTGTCCAATAACTCGAACCACATAAGTCGCTAACCTGACCACATGCAAAGAGAGCCAATCACATTTGTTGGTGGTGGCAACATGGGCGGCGCAATCATTGAGGGCTTGTTGCGCGCTGGTTGGAAGACCACGGATATTTCCGTCGTTGAACTTTCTGCCGATCGCCGCAGTGCATTGCAGAATCTGTTTCCTGGGATCAACACCAGCGATGCCATTGGCCCATGTTCTGCAGCCGTAATTGCGATAAAGCCTGGTGGCGCAGTCGAAACATGCGCAGCACTCAGTAAGGCTGGCGCAACACGCGTGCTTTCCATTGCCGCAGGAGTCAGTACATCTGCCTTGCAGAATGCATCGGGCTCACACACTTCTGTAGTACGTGCAATGCCAAACACACCTGCGCTTATTGGCGAAGGAATGGCTGGTATTTGTGCAACAGAATCCACATCAGAAGAAGTTCTGCAATGGGCCGAGTCGATTCTTGGCGCAGTCGGAAAAGTTGTGCGCGTTCCTGAAAGTCTTATCGATGCAGTCACCGCAATTTCAGGTTCGGGCCCTGCCTACATCTTCTTAGTTGCCGAGGCACTCACCAGCGCAGCAATTGAGCAGGGTCTCTCGGCCGAAGTTGCCAACACTCTGGTTCGCCAGCTGTTCGTCGGATCAGCACAATTACTGAGCCAGTCACCTGAAAGTCCAGAACAATTGCGCGCAAATGTCACTTCGCCTAACGGAGTGACGGCTGCTGCAATTGCCACGCTTGAAGCCGCTGGCCTGCAAGATGCCATTTCACAGACAGTGAAATCGGCAGTGCAACGCAGCCGTGAGATGGGCAAGTAGTCGCTAGGGTATGCCCTAGGTCACGAACTCCGGACGGGGTTACCCCCCAACCGGGAGTCGCGCTCGAAAGAGTGCGCCGTTTGGACCGGTGCCGTCGGGGGGTTGGCACCGGTCCATTCGTTTTTTCTTGAGCACACCATGACACACCGCTTCAATCACATTTCGTTCCTCACTGACTATGGAACTCGAGATGAATTCGTTGGAATTGTGAAATGCGTTGTCGCAGATATTGCTCCACACGTGCAAGTGATTGACATCACGCATGATGTTCCAGCATTCGATGTTCGCGCAGGATCGCTTGCGTTAGCACGAGCAGTTTCGTATGTTCCCAAAGGCGTGATCTTGGCAGTGGTTGACCCAGGCGTTGGTACCTCGCGGCGCGCAATTGCGGTCAGTGTTTCTGGTGGGGATGGCGTGTTTGTCGGCCCAGATAATGGCCTTTTGGCAATGGGTGTTGCGCTGGCAGGTGGAGCTGAATTTGCTGTGGAACTGACCAACACGAAGTATCACCTGCCGTCTCCGGGTACCACATTCGCAGGTCGAGATATTTTTGGTTCGGTTGCTGCTCACATTTGCAATGGAGTTGAACTCAGCGAATTTGGTAACGAGATTGATACCGCTTCACTACTTCCTGGCATTGTTCCCATTACGCGTGAAGAAAATGGACAGCTCGTTGGCGAAGTGACGTGGGTAGATCATTTCGGGAATTGCCAACTCAATATCGGACCAGAAGAAATTGCTCAGTGGGGATCACCCGTGCGAGTGGCAATTGGAAATCCTGATTCGCCAAATCACATAGTTCGTTCTGTTCCTATTGTGAATAACTTCTCCGAAATTGGTGGAGGACTTGGACTCGTCATCGATAGCTTCGGCATGTTGGCACTGTGCACCGACCGCGGTTCGGCTGCGGCCGAGTTGGACCTTGGGCCAACAAATATGGTGACCATTAGCCAGGACCCAAATACTGGTGGCGGAGTAAGCACGCCTGTGCGTCTGGGTTCCAAGCCCAACTGAGGTTCCAAATAGGCGTAAAGTCGTGACATGCGCCCAGCGACAACATTGGCCATTGCACTGCTACTCATTTCAATCTTTGCTGCCGGAATCTTGTCACTCAGGTAATGAGAATTAACGGTCGATTGAGGCGTACGTGAATCTTGCAGAAATCATCGAGCAACATCCTGCAGACAACATTGCACTCATCAGTCGTGGACGACCAACCACCTACGGGGAATTGCGTCGACAGGTAGCAAGCCTGCGTGGAGTACTTGCCGAAAACGGAGTTGAGCGGGGCGATCGTGTTGCAATCTTGTGCGGTAACAGTCGGTATTTCGTTCTTGCGTACTTAGCAACGCTTGGAGTGGGCGGAATTGCGGTTCCACTCAACATCATGAGTCCAGCGTTCGAAATACAACGTGAATTGGACACAGTCCAACCTCGCGCTGTGTTTGTAGAGCCAGCAGCCATGACTGCCTGGAGCAACGTTGACCGTACTTCGCTTACAGAATTGCGCGCAGTCATTGCCACAGAGGGCCACGACATTGCAGGAGCGATCACGCTGACCGAGTCGCTGATGCATGCACCTGTGCCGATCTTGAATATGTCGCCAACTGAAGTTGCAGTCTTCATCTTTACAAGCGGAACTGCAGGTTCGCCAAAAGCAGCGATGCTCACGCATAACAACTTGCATTCAAACCTTGTGCAGATTTCACAAGAAAATGTGTTGCGCAGCACCGACGTGGTGTACGGAGTGTTGCCACTGTTCCATATTTTCGGACTTAATGTCGTGCTTGGATACACCTTGTTTGCAGGTGCAAGCGTGGTCTTGGTGCAGCGCTTCGATCCATCAACCGCGTTAGAAACGTTTGCAGAACGCAGAGTAACCGTGGTTCCTGGTGCGCCACAGGTGTGGTCGGCACTTGCTCTTATGCCAGAAGATGAATGCAGGGTGCTTTCGCAGTTGCGTGTTGCGTTAACAGGTGCATCGAAAATGCCTGAGCAAGTGACGAATCAATTGAAAGATCGATATGGGCTTGTGGTGCATGAGGGTTATGGACTCACCGAATCTTCACCTGTGGTAACTACCTCGATTAACGGCAGCCACAAGGTTGGATCAATAGGAAAACCTCTGCAGGAAATATCAATCCGTTTAGTAGACGAGCACGGTGATGATGCAGAAGAGGGAGACTCGGGTGAAATTTGGGTGCGTGGTGAAAACATCTTCGCTGGTTATTACAACGATCAAGAGGCAACAGACCGCGTGCTCACCGCAGATGGATGGCTGCGTACTGGCGATATAGCGGTGAAAGACGCTGATGGCGATCTGTTCCTTGTTGATCGGTTGAAAGATCTCATCATCGTGAGTGGGTTCAACGTGTATCCAGCAGAAGTTGAGCAAGTGCTTTTGGCGCATTCAGCGATTGACGAAGCGGCAGTTGTTGGTGTTTCGCATCCGCATACGGGTGAAGCCGTGCGAGCATATGTTGTGTTGCACAGTGGTGTGCATCTTGATGAGGAATCAATTATTGAGCACTGCCAAAAGCAATTAGCTCGTTACAAGTGTCCGTCAAAAGTGTTGATTGTGCAGTCACTGCCAACTGGCAGCACTGGCAAGGTATTGCGACGCGCGTTGCGTTGATTTAGCGCGTGTTGAATTGCTGGCAACTAGAAAGCCAAAGAACAGAATCGACACTCCAGCTAACAGTGTGATGGCAAACGCTCGGTCTTCACCAAATCGACCAGCCAGTGTTCCGCTCGCAGAGAGCACCAATGTCCCCATTGCAATCAACACGTTCCCTAATGCCAAACGCCCAGCAGAAAATACCGAACGTTTCGCTCCTGTTGAAAGTGCAGGGTTTTTCTTACGTAGTACGCGCCACGCAGACCACAGTGCACCAAAGATAATGACGAGTGCCGGAACTCCCGATCCGACTGCAGCAAGAATTCGCGGAGCAACACCAAAGACTTCCTTACCAGTTGGAAATTGATCGGCGATTACTTCGGCTTTGGATTGCGCAACGAGAACAATTCCGGTTGCAAAACCCGACAACCAAATGAGAACTTGTCGAACACGATTTCCAAGTTGTTGTCCCCCGAGAAGGTACACAGTGCCAAGCGCGAGCCATGACACATTGAGAACTGCCCCAGCAAGAAAGAACATTCTGAAGACGAAGAGGTTCCATCCCGTGCTTTCTGCCCACCACAGG
>JBEGVD010000043.1:0-3379 GCA_041178585.1 Actinomycetota bacterium | reverse complement strand
AGCACATGTCGGTCGTGAGTGACGAGCAACAGTCCGCCCCGGTATTGCGCCAACCATTCCTCTAAGTAGGAAATGGCATCGAGGTCGAGGTGGTTGGTTGGCTCATCCAAAATGAGCGCGTCCCATTCATTAACAAGTAACTGGGCAAGTGCAACACGTTTTTGTTGCCCGCCCGAGAGTTCATCTGTTTTTGCATCAAGCAAACCCGACATTCCCAACTTGTCGAGCATGGCCTCACCACGCCAATCTTCGCCAACCGCATCGCGCACGGTTCCAGCAGGTAGCACAGGTTGTTGAGCAAGAATGCCAATTCGTGCGCCGCGTCCGCGATGCACCACGCCATTGTCGGGCGAGTATTCACCACTCAGAATGCGTAGAAGTGTGCTTTTGCCACAACCGTTGAGGCCGACAATGCCCACACGATCGCCTTCGGAGAGCGTGAGAGAAATATCGGTAAATAATGGACGGTTGGGTCGGGATGCCGAAAGTTTTTGGGCATCTATCACGATCACGACACTCAATTCTAGGGCTGTTTACCTACAGATAGACGGTGGCTACCATTGAGCCATGTCTACAACGCAACTTCGTGAGTCTTTGAAGCAACGAGCATGTGAGTCAATCGACAGACTGAAAAATGACCTTGTCGGAATTAGCCACGACATTCACGCTCACCCAGAAGAGAACTTTGAAGAGCATTACGCGCACAAGCGTCTTACCGATGCCATTGGCGACAACAAGTTGGACGTCACCCGCAAGGCATACGACATTGATACGGCATTTGATGTTGCAGTTGGTTCAAAGGGCACCACGGTTGCCGTGTTGTGTGAGTATGACGCGTTGCCAGGAATCGGGCACGCATGCGGACACAACATCATCGCTGCAGCTGGGCTAGGTGCAGGACTTGCGCTCGCTGGTTTGGCAGAAGAAGCAGGCGGACGTTTGCGCCTGATGGGTACGCCAGCTGAAGAAGGTGGCGGCGGAAAAATCGAGATGGCGCGCAAAGGTGCTTTCGCTTCTGTAGACGCAGCCATGATGATTCACCCATCCGATCGTGAACTTGCACGGATGAATGCGATTGCCATTCAACACTGCTTGGTGAAGTACACCGGGGAAGCAGCGCATGCTGCAGTTTCGCCACACCTTGGGAGGAACGCACTCGATGCAGCGGTGCTTGGGTACATGAATATTGCGGCGCTTCGTCAGCACATCATGCCAACAGAGCGCATTCACGGAATTTTCTTGAAAGGTGGAGAAAAACCAAACATCGTTCCGCGTGAAGCTGAAATGGATTGGTATGTTCGCTCAAACACCATTGAAACCTTGCAGCCATTGAAGGAACGTGTAGGTGGTTGTTTGCATGGTGGCGCACATGCTGCTGGCTGCCATGTTGAATTGGAATGGCAACCAAACCCGTTTGCCGACATTGTCGACAACATTCCATTGCTTGCTGCTTATGTTGAGAACTCGGCAAAGTTTGGTCGCATGTTGACTACTGAATACATGGCAGGAACGGGTGGTGGCTCTACCGATATGGGCAATATCAGTTACTTAACTCCGTCAATTCATCCAATGATTGCTGTTGCGCCAGAGGGTGTGTCGCTGCACACTCCAGAATTTGCCGAATACGCAACAAACGAAGATGCCACGCGCGCAATCTTGGATGGTGCAAAGATCATGGCCATGACTGCGATCGACCTCTGGACGAACGACGCACTAGTTGCTGAAATGCGCGAAGCATTTGGTGATGGCTATGTGCCTGAAGGCGTGCTTTAGTCGCGAGTAAGTGGCTTGGCCAGGCGTAAACCTGCCAGCTTGTCTGGTTCGCTCAGACCAGCCATTGCAATGTCGTAATCGGGAAGTGCGTACACCTCGCCGTCGTCAGTAATCATGATGTAGCGATCGAATTGGGCAAGGAACGTGCGGTCGTGACTTACTGCAACGACAGTTCCCTCAAAACCATCGAGGGCCTTCTCCAATGCTTCAGAAGACTCAATGTCTAAGTTGTCGGTTGGTTCGTCCAGCAACAACACGTTGTGTCCTTCAATTTCCAGGCGCAAGATTTCAAGCCGAGCTTTTTGACCACCAGAAAGTGTTTCAAACTTCTGGCGGGCATTATTTCGCAAGCCGTAACGAGCCAGAGTTTTCATGGCTTTTTCTTCTTCGGAAATGCGGTCGAGCACGATGTCGACGCACTCGCGGCCAAGGAAGTCTGGGCGGTTATTCACCTGAGTAAACACACCCACTGAAGTGCGTGGGCCAAAGGTTATTTTTCCTGTGGTCGGCTCATTTTCGCCACTCAGTACCTTTAATAAGTGAGTCTTGCCTGTGCCGTTAGGACCAATGAGGCCAACTCGTTCACCGTGATGGATCTCTTCGCTGAACGGCATGAATAAATTATCAATCGCCAGTTTTTCAAGTTTGGCAACTCGTCGTGCGGCATCTGCTCCGCGAAGGCGTACATAAATCTGCTGATCAGCAACGGGTGGCGGCGGCGGGCCAGCAGCAACAAACTTTTCCCAACGAGTTTCGGCACCGTTTGCTTTAGTTGCGTTTTTGAAGTTTTGCGCAGCACGTTGCTTCATGATTTTCATGTGATGAAATAAGCGACGTTCTTCTTCGTTCCAACGTTTTAGATCATCGCCAAGAAGCTCTTGACGCTTTGCTCGTGCTTCAGGGAATGTTTTGTACGAACCACCATGTACCCAACAACCCGAACCTTCAATGACCACTACTTTGGTTGAGCATTGTTCGAGCAAGGTGCGGTCGTGGCTCACCATCAAGATTGTGGATTTGCACGACTTGATCTGTTCCTCAAGCCACTTGCGAGTAGGAATGTCGAGGTAGTTGTCTGGTTCGTCTAGCAACAACACATCGGCGCCGCTAGTGAGCAAGAGGTCAAGAACTAATCGCTTACGCTCACCTCCAGAAAGTTCTGAAACCAATCGGTTAGAGAAGTCTTCAACTAGCGTTTTCACACTGCGTTGCGCTGATGCTTGCCACTTTGCTTCAAGGTCGTAACCACCAAGATCGCCCCAATCGGCAAGTGCATTGGCATAACCCATTCCGTCGTCGTCGCCACTGCCGAGCGCTTTCTCTGCAGCAACCAATGCGCGTCCTGCATCGCGCAAATTTTTCGGCGCAACTTCAATCAACATTTCACGCAATGTGTCGTTCGGTCGAGACATGCCCACATCTTGGGTCATGTTCAACATGGTTCCGCCAATGGCAAACTCGCCACCATCAGCTTCTATTTCTTGAGTCAGAATTCGCAAGATGGTGCTTTTGCCAACACCGTTAGCGCCAACGATTGCTGCATGTTCGCCGGGTGAAACTTTGAAACTCACATCAAAAAACAATTGGTCTGCACCTGGTGGGCCGT